>UROO01000001.1 GCA_900549555.1 uncultured Collinsella sp.
TCCGCACATGTGCGGATGAATGTGGGAGGTGTTCGGATAAAGTTGATAATCAAGGCTCCTGTGTGGTGGTTTTCCAGTTTGCCAACGATATACGCGCCGGCAAAAAAAGTCTGCTATACTCTTTCCCGCTGTCCCCATCGTCTAGCGGCCAAGGACGCCACCCTTTCAAGGTGGATATCGCGGGTTCGAATCCCGCTGGGGGCACCATTTGCATTTTGTACGAACCCGCTGGATGTCAAGTCTGGCGGGTTCGTTGTTTTCCACGTCGTAGTTCAGCGTCACTATGCACTCTTCGTCGCTCACGCTCGCCTGGTATACGAACGCCTTCAATAGAGTCGCGTCGTCCAGGGCGGAGCCGCATTGCAGGAAGTCGGCCAGCCGCTCGGGGTCTATCTGATCGTCCCTGATCGCCTCAAGGTCGAGCTTGGCGCGGTCGCGCTGATGCTCAAGCTCCGCTATGCGCTCCTTCGCGCCCGGGGCGATTATGCCCTGTTCGATGGCGTTCAGGATGTTCTTCAGGCCGCGCTCGGCGGCCGAGAGCGATTGGGCGGCCTGCTTGCGCCTCGCCGCCACCTCTGCCCCGTCCGAGCTTTCCGCCACCATGCGGGCTATCCTCAAGGCCTCCTCGCGGTCTTGCAGAAGAGCCCGCAGCGCCTTGACGATCTCGCCCTCAAGCTCCTCGCGCCTGACGGGCTTAACGCATCCGTCGTGGCAGCGGTAGTACTCGTACTTGCGGTTGCCGCGCCCGCGCCCGCTCACGCCTTGCAGGTTGCGCCCGCAGCCCGCGCAGATCGCCTTGCCAGAAAGGGCGAAGTCGCCCCAGCTCTCCGCGCTGCGCTCCTTGGCCGCGCGTATGCCCTGTGCCTCCATGAACGTCACCTCGTCGATGATCGCGGGCATGCCGCCCTCTTTGACAACGCCGCCCCACTCGTAGCGCCCCGTGTACTTCCGGTTCTTCACCATCCGCTCGACCATCGAGTAGCCGCACGGGTTTCCCTGCGAGGTCTTGACCCCGCGTGCCGCGAAGTCGCGTGCTATCGAGTTGGTGGCCTCCTTTGCTATGCGCCGCTTGAACGCCTCGCGCACGAAAGCGGCCTCGTCCTCGTTAATCACGTACTCGTCGGCCTCGTTGCTGGCGTAGCCGAACACGCGCACGCCGTTGGTCTTGCACTTGAGCGCGTTGCCCTCCATGCCGCGCCTCGTGCGGATCGCGGTCTTCTTCGACTCGCACGCCGCAAGGCCCTCAAGCAGCTTCTCGTAAATGATGCCCTCGGGCGAATCGGGTATCTGTTCAAGCGCCGAGACGAGCTTCACGCCGTGCTGGGCAAGCTCGCGCTTATATATTGGAGCGTCGTACTCGCCACGGCTGAAGCGATCCATCATGTACACAAGCACTATGTCGCTCTCGCCAGCGTTCGCGACCATGCGCTGGAACTCGGGGCGGTCGTCGGTGCGCCCGCTTATGGCGTAGTCGCAGTATTCCGCCACGATGGCGTAGCCCTCGCGTTTGCACCAGTCGCGGCACACGCGCAGCTGGTCGTCTATTGAGGCCTCGCGCTGCTTGTTGCACGAAAAGCGGGCGTATATCACCGCAGTTTTTGGCATAATTGGAAACGGCCTCCTTTCAGAGGTTCTTTGGAAAAGCCCCGCGGGCAGCGTTGCAGCGCTATGACCCCGTGGGGCTTCTTCTTTTCTATGCGTTGATGCGGCGCACGTTCTCGTATGCGAGCTCCGAGAGCAGCGAGTAGAGACCCTGGACGTCGAAGCCCTTCGGGAACTCAAGCGTCTTGGTCTCCGTCTGCACGCCTTGGACCTTGTAGTACGGGCTTGTGATGTACGCGAACGACAGCTCGGCGTGGTCGAAGCCCATACCGGCCGTCTCAAGGCGCACCCCGACGATGCTTTGGAGGTCGATGGACACGGCCGCTGCCTTGGCGCCAGTCATGCCCTGGTGGTCGATGAAGACGATTCTGCGGTCCGTGAACAGCATCTTGTCACGCACGAGCGCAAAGCAGCGCGTGAACGACTCTCCACGCATGAGATACATGCCATATTGCTGCTGAGCGGATTCGGCCGAAAGCTCAGAGTAGTGCCCCATCACACCCTGCACAACGCCACTAGTGCCTTGACCATTTATGGTTTGCTGGTCACGGTCGATTGCATCTTGTACAGCGCTCTGCGCCTGCGACACAGCTGCATTTGCCATGTCCTTCATCATATCTTTCAATGCCACGGCTACTCCTTCCTTGTCGCCGGGAAAGCCTCGGCGATTCCGTTTGCTGCCGCAAGTAATGCCTTGCGGCCCTCTTTATTCATGGCGTTAAAGAGCGTTAGTAATTCGCGCTCGGCGCTTCCCATCTGTTCGCCATCGCCCTCTTCGAGATCGAACAGTTCACCAATTGTGCATTTGAAATACCGGGCGAACTCTGCCGCAGTATCCATATCAGGACTTGTATTTCCAAGCTCGTAGTTTTGGTACGTGCGGTATTTAAGGCCGAATACGCTAGCAGCTTCTTTCTGGGTCAGCCCTGAACGCTGCCGTAGGTCTTTAAGGCTCATATCTCACCCCTAACTTAGGATAGTTGAAGCATACAAGAAACTTGTACGAATAGCAAACTTTTAGGGTTTACAGATACAAGAATCTTGTATATAGTGCCATTCAGGCACAAGAAACTAGTGCAAAGGAGGAAACAATGCTCAACAATCTTGTGTCCGAGCGTAAGCGGGCAGGCCTGACCAGAGAAGAAGTCGGTGAAAAGATCCACCGCTCCGAATACGTTATCGGCAAGTGGGAGCGTGGCGAGAGTTCACCGCTACTGGTTCCAGACGCAATCAACTTGGCAAAGCTCTACGGATGCTCTGTTGACTACCTCGCCGGGTTAGTCGAGGAGCGCACATCAAAAGGCGTAGCGGTCTAAATGTCAGCCGAAGAGGCCAAACAGAAGGAAGAGAAGCCCAAGACCGCCCGCGAAGTTGCCTTTGACGGCATGTGCTCGACGATCCGTCAGGCATACCGCGAGTGGGAACGCCAGCAGAAGGGAGAAGCGAAGGCGTGAAGCAGTGGTCTACACGTGAACTCAGATACCTCGAAGAGCACGCTGGAGACGGCGCCAAGCAGGTAGCCAAGGACCTCGGGCGCTCCATCGACTCAGTGAAGCATATGGCGCGGAAGTGCGGACTCTCACTCCGCAAGCGCAGGCAGTGCCCCCGCTGCGGCCAATGGACGTTCCGACCGCTCAACAGGGTCAACGGCTGGTGCATCGAGTGCACGAAGGAGCTTCACATGGCAGACCTCGCCGAACAGGCCAACGCAATGAAGGAGGAGGCGATCAGGGAGAAGAGGAATGACAGGCAGCGCCAGCGCTACTACAGCCAGAAGAGCAGGGCGAAAAAGGCGACAAAAAAGAGGCCCTAAAAAGCGCCCTAGCAATGACCTGCGAAAACACCGAAAGGAGAACGGAAATGCAGACAAAAAAGAAAGCGAGCGCCCCCCGCTACCACACTTCGGGCACCCGCTACGTAGCCGCCTCGAAAGAGGCTGCATCCATCATACCATTCGAGGGCAAGCGCCCGACGGCGCAGGAGCAGCTTGAGCGCTCCCAGTTCAAGGCGGGCGTCATGGTCGGCTTCCTCGCGGCCCTCATGATCTTTCTCGCCGTGCTCTGGCTCTGGGTTATCCCCACGATGGACCAGGCCGTTGCCGACGCCCAGCGAGCCGTGGGCAGCATGGCGGTGCTCAATGCGTAACGACGAGATATACCGCCCCAAGCCCCAGAGCAACCAGCTTGAGATCTTCGGCCTGGGCATGGCTGGCGAGCAAGACGTTGCCGAGGCCAAGAAGTGGATCGAGGCCAACCCCGAGGCGTGGCGGTTCATGCTCTCCAACGCCCGCCGCCTCAAGGAGAAGGGCTACGTGTCGATCAACTACCTGGTGAACATGGTGCGCAACGAGCTGCACGTTGGCTGCAAGAACGGCATAGCCCCAGCCCTTGCCCGAATCATGGAGGCGCGGTACCCAGAGCTGCGCGGAGCCTTCAACAAGCACCGCAGCCAGAGCGATGGGTTCAGCGAATGAGCTGGCAGCGCACCCTTGCGGCCACGGCGCACATCACCATGCACCCAGCAGAGCTTGTTGGAAAGCAGCGCCCTATGACCGACTACCGCAACCACCGCACCTACACGCCGACCAAGACGCTCAAGGCCGAGAAGGCCATCAAGGACGCGTTCCGCGCGGCATACGGCGAGACCTTCGCCGACCACGACGGCCCGGTCGTGATGCGGATCTCGACCACCAGGCCGCTCGCGAAGAGCAACCCGAAGTACTGGGAGGGCCGCGCCGACCTCGGCAAGCCCGACTGGGACAACCTCGGCAAGCTCGCCTGCGACGCGCTCAACGGGATCGCCTTCAAGGACGATTCGCAGGTCGACATGGGAGCCGTCACCAAGCGCCCGAGGTCGCCATACGGCACCAAACCACGCATAGACATCTACATCGAGTACTTCGTCGAGGAGTACGTGAAGGAGAAGAAATGAACGCCAAATACTTCGAAGAGAACGGCTTTGAGGACGTCCACGGGAGCCAGTTCCACAAAGCGGTGCTCGACCACGCCGCCTGCATCGCGAACAACCTCATGTTCGATGCCACGCATCCTGACAACAACGACGGCGAGACGGAGGCAAACGCCTACCACGTGATGATCGCGCTTTGCGAGGCCGGGCTTTCCCGAATCGACGAGAAGTGCGTCGCCAAGAGCCGCAAGTTAATCGCCGACAAGATCAAGCCCGTCAGCGAGGAAGAGCTTGAGTTCGGTCGCGCGTTCCTTGCCGCCGTCCTCGGCATCAAATAGGAGGTAACGACATGATCAACGAAGCGACCATCCAGGCGCAGTTCAAGCAGGCCACCGTGAAGGGAAGCGTGGCGACCCTGCAATTCGAGATCCTGACCGAC
Organism: uncultured Collinsella sp.; assembly: GCA_900549555.1. Taxonomy (GTDB): domain Bacteria; phylum Actinomycetota; class Coriobacteriia; order Coriobacteriales; family Coriobacteriaceae; genus Collinsella. The sequence continues at coordinate 4,949 of UROO01000001.1, forward strand.
AACGCCGACGCCTTCCGCATCATCAAGCAGAGCGGCAAGGCGGTTTTGCTCACCGTGGCCGAGCAGCAGCAGGCCATGGACTTCGACGACGAGACGGGCGAGATCTATGGCTAAGGAAACCGAACCGCAGCAGGTCGAGGCCGAGGTCATCGAAACCGAGGCCACCACGCTTGAGGTCACGTACACCGAGGCCACCATCGCTTCGAACATGGACGCGTTGGAGGCCCACGTGAAGAAGGTCGTCGCCGACTACGAGGGCGCCACCTACGACCTCACGAGCGCCCAGGCCATCAAGGAGGCCAAGCACGACCGCAGCTACCTCAACGGCATCAAGAAGGAGATCGACGAACGCCGCAAGGCCGTGAAGCGCGAGTACAACAAGCCGCTCGACGCATTCGAGAGGCGCTGCAAGCAGATCACGGCCATCATCGACGAGTCAACCGACGCCATCAAGGCGCAGCTCGACGAGGCCGAGCAGACGCGCAAGGACGCGCTCTACTCACGCCTGCAGCAGCACTACGAGGAGTTCGCGGGACTGCTCGCGCCGGTCGTCCCCTACGAGCGCCTGCATGAGCCGCAGTGGCTCAACAAGACCTTCGGCGAGATCAAGGCGCAGCAGGCGCTTGAGGCAAAGGTGTCCGACGTGGCCCGAGATTGGGAAACGCTCAAGGCCCAGCAGGAGGCGATGCCGCACTACGCCGACGCGGAGCGCGAGTTCTTCCGCACGCTCGACCTCGGAGCCGCCTTGAACGCGGCGCGTTTGGCCGACGAGGAAGACCAGCGCATCGCCGAGCTGAAGGCGGCCATGGCGCCAGAACCCGAACCGGAACCGATGCCGGAACCAGAGCCTGAGCCGGTCGAGATCCCCGAGCCTGAGCCGATGCCCGCGCCAGCGCCAATGCCCACCCCCATGCCGGCGCCCATACCAGCACCGGTCGCGGAGCCCTTGGAGGCGTGGACGGTCGAGGTGCCGAGCGCCACGCGATCGCAGATGCAGGCGCTCGCATCCGTGCTCAAGGCGCAGGGAATCACCGGAAGCATCCGCCGGGGCACGCCAGCCCAGGTGGCAGCGAGGATGGAGTAGACGATGGCAGAAGACAAGCACATGACGCTGGCCGAGGCCGTGGCCCAGGTGCAGCGATCCGTGGTTGTGCCCAAGGCACGCTACAACGCCCACGGCAACTTCTACTACCGTTCGATGGAGGACATCGTGGCGGCGCTCAAGGAGCCGTGCAAGGAGGCGGGCATAGCCTTCACGCTCAACGACAGCATCGTGCAGATCGGCGAGCGCTACTACGTCGAGGCCACGTGCCGCCTGTTCTTCGAGGACGGCCACGGCGATCCCATGGACGTGACGGCCTACGCCCGAGAGCCTTTGAGCCAGAAGGGCATGAACGAGGCGCAGGTCACGGGCAGCGCATCCAGCTACGCCAGAAAGTACGCGCTCTGCGGAGCGTTCGACATCGACGGCACCTCAGACCCCGACACGCTCATGGGAACCGAGAAGTCCGCCGAGAAGGAGCCGCCAGAGTTCGGCCAGTTCATCGCCAAGTGCAAGAGCTGCGGCACCTCCTACGTCTTCGAGAGCCGCCAGCAGTACGAGCAGTTCAAGGCCAACCCAGGGTGCTGCCCGTCCCCCGCGTGGCAGGTCGTGTAGGCCATGCAAGACCTCTACGCCGAGCGCATGCAGCTCTTCGACAGGCTCATGGACGAGCTTCAGGCGCTGCGCAACAGCGGAAGCCAGTACGCCGAGAACGAGGCCGAGTACCGCAAGGCGCTGCGCATCGCGATCCTTGAGGAGCGATCCAAGGGAACGCCAGTGACGGTGATAAGCGACCTCTGCCGAGGACGTGAGGACATAGCCGAGCTGAAGCAGCGCAGGGACTGCGCCGAAGCGCTCTACAAGGCGAGCCAAGAGGCGATAAACGTGTACAAGCTCAAGATCCGAACCGTTGACGAGGACATAAAGCGCACCTGGTCGAACGGGACGGGCGAAGGGAGTTACTAAATGTCGATCAACCGAGTGAACATCAGCGGCAACTTGACCCGCGACCCCGAGCTGCGGGCTACCCAGGGCGGCATGCAGGTTCTGGGCTTTGGCGTGGCCGTCAACGACCGCCGCCGCAACCAGCAAACCGGCGAGTGGGAGGACTACCCGAACTTCGTGGACTGCACGATGTTCGGCAACCGCGCCGAGAGCATGGGCCGCATCCTGCACAAGGGCATGAAGGTGGCCATCGAGGGCAAGCTGCGCTATTCGAGCTGGGACAAGGACGGCCAGCGCCGATCCAAGCTTGAGGTGATCGTGGACGAGATCGAGCTCATGAGCCAGAAGCAAGCCCCGGCGGCGCCGCAGGGATACCAGCAGCAGTACGCGCCGCAGCCCGCCCCGCAGGCGGCACCCCAGCAGTGGAACGCGCAGCAGGCCTACCAGCAAGCTCCGGCGGCACCGCAGGGATACCAGCAGGCGCCCGCCCAGTACGCGCCGCAGCCCGCCCCGCAGGCGGCGCCGCAGCAAGCGCCCATGCCGCCCGCCCAGGAAAGCCTGTACGACGGCGACATCCCGTTTTAGGGGCGATGGCGGCATGCAGGTACTGGACTCGCTCATAGACGGGCCGCTTAGGCTGCGCAACCGCAGGGAGGGCGACGAGCTTATCGGCATGATCGTCCGGTACCTGCGAACGGGCAAGGAACCGGAGCCGCGCACCGATACCCAGGAGGCGGTGCTGACGGCGATAAGGCCCGTCATGGAAACCTCCCGCTCGCGCATCGTGGCGGGAGGCAACGGCGGCAAATCATCAAGCAACGATGCAAGCAAAGCCGAAAGCAAACGGCCAAGCAAACCGTTAAGCAAAAGCGGAAGCAAAACGGCAAGCAAATCATCAAGCAACGATGCAAGCAAAGCCGAAAGCAAACGGCCAAGCGAAGAGGAAGAGGAAGTAGGAAGAGGAATTAAGGAAGAGGAGAGAGGGAGCAAGGCGCGTTTCCGCGCCCCCTCTCCCGAAGAGGTCGACGAGTACGCCCGAAGCTACGCGGAGGGCAAGAGCCTCGACCTCGCCTCGACCGACTTCGACCCGGAGCGCTTCGTTGACTTCTACGCCCAGAAGGGCTGGGTGGTCGGCAAGGCGAAGATGAAGGACTGGAAGGCCTCGGTGCGCATCTGGGTGCGCTCCTCGAAGCCAAAAAACGGCATGGCAAAGGAGGTGCCAGACGATGGATTTTCGGCCTACGACTGAGTGCCCGCACTGCGGCGCGACCCTCAAGGCCCGTACCACGCGGCTCGCGGGGCGGACGCTGTTCTGTGGCTACGAGCAGTGCGGCTGCGCAGGCGCCGAGGCCGAGCGCGAGAAGGAGCGCCAGGCCGAGGCCGAGGCGGCTCGCAAGGCCGTGCTCGACAAGGCCATGCATGACTGGAAGCGGGCGGGCGTTCCCGAGCGCTACGTGAGCCTCGACCACCCCTTGGCGGCCGAGATCGCCGAGTGCATGAAGCGCGGCCAGTGGGTGTACCTCTGGGGCGACGTGGGAACCCACAAGACTACCTGCGCCGCAGCCGTGGCGAAGCGCCTGGCCGGCGGCAAGCGATCGGCGCTCATGGCACCGATGTACCGCATCCTCGACGAGATCCAGCGCAGCTTCCACGACGGCGGCGACCCGCTCAAGCGCTACGCCGAGGTTGGCTACCTGATCGTGGACGACCTTGGCAAGCGCAGGCCGACGGGCTTCGTGCTCGACAGCCTGTTCAGCCTGATCGACCAGCGCTACTCGGCGATGCTGCCGACGCTGGTGACCACGCAGTACAAGCCAAGCGACCTCGTGCGCAGGCTCGCCGAGCAGGGAGACCCCGACACCGCCAAGGCAATAGTGTCGCGGCTGAGGGGCGGCGCGAGGGTCGTGCACTTCGACGGCCCGGACGGGAGGCTGCAATGATCCTCGATGCAGGCATTCTGCGCGGCTACACAAAGGAGCGAGCCGAGCTTTACGGCAAGCCTCACCTGGGGGCGCACTACACCCACGGCAAGTCATACGAGGCGCTGTCTCCCCGATGCTGCGTGTGCGGCAGGCGCGCTGGGAGCGTGCACCACGTGGCGCACCGCTCTTGGGGCGAGACGTTCCGCCTGGTCGCACCGTGCGGCACATGGGACTTGCGAAGCCCGCTGTTCTGCCTGTGCGGCAGCGGCACCACCGGATGCCACGACAAGTTCCACGGCGGGGCGCGGCTCAAGGCCGAGTGGGTGTGGCGCTCGAAGGTCTACGAGGAGGCCTGGTGGACCGGCGAGCTTTTGCAGGTGTACGAGCCGCATGACCCGGCGCTTTACGAATACGGATATTGGCTGATCACCGACCGTGACGGCAACGAGATGATACGAGAAGGGATGTAACCATGGAAATCAAGACATGCGAGCAGTACGTGCTCGACCAGCTGGAGCAGGCGCGGGCTGAGCGCGATTGGCTGCGCGAAAAGCTTGAGCAGGCGCAGGACGAGGCAGAGGAGCTGCGCGGCAAGCTCATGGAGCGCGGCGAGCACGATGCCTCGAAGGTCGAGCAGGCCATCCGCAAGGAAGGCCGCCGTAAGCTCTACCGCGACGGCAGCGGCTACCGCACGAGCGTGGAAGACGGCGGCAAGCTTATTCCGTTCTCTGACTGGTGCATCGAGCACGTCGGCTACTCAAGCCTGCGCTGCGGCATGACCAAGAGCGAGTTCATCGCCTACTTCGAGCCTGAGTTCCGAGAGGAGTACGACGAGCTGGTCAACGAGTGGAAGGCGGGCCAGGAATGATACGCATCTATGAGCGCTCGCTTTGCCAGAGCTACGCGAGCGCCTACAGGGCTGGCATCAAGATCGGTGAGGTCGAGACGCGAGAGGACGCGCTGAAGCAGGTCGAGGCCCTGACCGACGACAGCTACCAGTGCTTCGCACTGCTGGAAGACGGAACCGTGCTCGACCTGCGGGGCCGGTTCCCCGGTTGCGTGGAGTTGGGCTGTGAGGAGGAACGCGATGGCAACCGAGATTGAGCCGCTGATTATGCCGTTCGACCCGCTTTGGGTCACCACCAGCAAGCGAGAGTACCGCGAGTCCGTGCGCAGGATGGGCGAAGAGCCGGGAGACACCAAGGGCAAGGACGGCCTCACCAGCTGCATCCCGGGCAAGGGGTGCGTGATCTGGATCAGCCGCAAGGTGAAGGCCCCGGACCTGTACGCGCTCGCCGCCCACGAGGCGACGCATGCGGCGTGCGACATGCTTGCCAGCATTGGGGAGGACACGCCCGCCGCCGAGGAGCTGGCCTACATGGTGCAGTCCATCACGGCGGGAATCATCATCGCCTGCGAGGGCCGCAGCGATGGCTAACGCCAAGGTGTTGCGGAAAGCGCAACTGCTGCGCCTTATGGTTGACGAGTTGTGCGACAACATCGAGGCCCGAGAGGCTAGCGAGTCGTGCCTGCACACCTACGGCAGCCTCGGCTACGGCCTGGAAGACGGGCAGGGCAAGACCCAGATACAGAACGACATACGCAGGTGCAGGAGAACGCTCCTCGACCTGTGGAAGCTGATAGGAAAGGAAATCTGATGACCGACGAGAAGAAAACCGAGACCGCCAAGGAAGCCGCAACCGTGAAGAAGGCCATGATCTCGCAGCCGATGGCCGGCAAGACAGACGAGGAGATCGTGGCCACGCGCGACCTCGCCGTGGCGAAGCTGCGCCAGATGGGCTACGAGGTCGTGAACACCCTATTCACCGACGAGTGGTACAGCGACGAGGCCATGGAGGAGCGCGGCGTGGTGCAGGTTCCGCTGTGCTTCCTCGCGAAGTCGCTTGAGAACATGAGCCTTTGCCATGCGGCCTACTTCTGCAAGGGCTGGGAAGACGCCCGAGGCTGCAAGATCGAACACGACGCCGCCACCGCATACGGGTTGGAGGTGCTTTATGAGGAGTAGCGAGTTCTTCGCCGAGGCAGCCCGCATGACGGTGGATGCCGTGAAGGCGTTGGCCGAGTGTTTCGCGCGGGCGTTCCGCCAAGCGGCGAAGGCGATACGCAAGCTGGCGAAGCGGCTCGACCCGAGGTGGCAGCGCCGCTATTGCCGCGCGCTAGCGCGATCGCGCCGCAACAACCTGTACCTGAAAAGCATAGGAAGGTGCCGATGATGATTGACGACGCGACGCGCAACAGCGTTGCCGACCAGCTTGAACACGATGCAGTCTACCTCGACGGCTCGTCTCTATCCGAATGGTGGGCACGCCTTCAGTCTGTGGCATGCAACTATGAAGATTTCCCCGATCCGCGCTCCTTGTTCACGCGCCTGGCGGGACTCATCAGGCCGAACCCCATCAACGGAAGCACGTCCGACGGCTATCACACCTTTGACGAGCTATACCACCACCGAGCCGTGCTATTTTCCGTCGTCGTTTCGGCGTTTCCCGACAAGGCATGGAAAGCGAAGGCGCACAGCGACGGCACCATGTATGGCGGCATGTTCATCGTCGGCATCGACACGCCAGACGGCCAGGCCACCTATCACTACGACATCGATCCGTACTGGGGTATGTTCCGCTGCAAGGAGCTTGACCGAGCGCCAGAGTGGGACGGCCACACGCCAGAGCAAGCTATTGAGCGCATAGGCAAGCTGACCGGCCTTATCGACCGCGCGACCACGCACCTTGTCCTCGATGAAGACGGCCACACGTATTGCCCAGATTGCGGCGCGAAGGTCGCCAAGAATGGCTAGGGGCAGGACGAAGCGGTTTACCGAAAGCGAGCTGCGCGAGAGGCGAAACCGCCAATGGTGGGAATCCCGCGCCCGCTGCGGCTATGCGACCGTCTGCCCTCTGTGCGGCGGGTACACACTCTCGAAAACCGGCTATCACGCGGGCTGTGCCAAGAAGGCAGGGATCAAGATTCCAAGGCAGCGAATGAAGCGAGCTTTATTGACCGCCAAAGAGCGTCAGAAGATTCCCGTTGCCCGGATGGCTGGCCCGGTGGGCGCCGTTGTCCGTGACGATGGCGTGCGATTCGAGTCGGCTGGTGCGGCGGCGCTCGCGACATACAGGTATTGCGGCAGCTCGAACATCGTGAGGGCCGTCAGAACGGGATGCAAGGCCGGAGGTCATTACTGGAAACGAGCCGACGAGGAGGATAAATGACCGACCAATACGTGTTCAACCCCGACATACACGACGAGTGGAAGCCGCCTGCGCACCGCTGCGAGAACTGCTCCCACCACGAGCACGACGTTGTGCCGATCGTTCATTTCGACGTGGACGGCAACGAGGTCGGCAGCACTACCGGCACGCGCTGCTACTGCAATCACGGCGGCAAACACTTCGTGACGGGCGACAACAACCACTGCGACTACTGGGAGGAGGCGCGATGAGCTACGACATACGCCTGTGCGACCCCGTGACGCACGAGGCGCTGCAAACCGACGTGCCTCACGACATGCGTGGCGGCACCTACGCCATGGGCGGCACTACCGGTCTCTGGCTGAACGTCACCTACAACTACGGCAAGCACTACTACCGCGTTCTCGGGGACGAGGGCATCCGCACCATCTACGGCATGACGGGCGCGGAGTCCATCCCCGTGCTCGAAGCGGCAGCGGCCAAGCTGTCCGACGAGGTTTCGGACGACTACTGGGAGGCCACCGAGGGCAACGCCAAGCGCCCCCTATTGCAGCTGGCCGCGATGGCGCGTATCCGCCCCGACGGCGTTTGGGACGGTGACTGACGATGCTGGTGATAGAGAGGAATAACGTTCCAGAAAACTGCTCGACGTGCCTTTACGGAAGGTTCTACGGCTGCGCCAATGCTGACCGCCAGAAGGATTGGATGTACTACCGCTTTTGGCAAGGCCTGAAGCACTGCCCGAGCTGGTGGCTCGACCAGAACCGGTTCGAGAGGGTGTGGTGAGATGGTTGGCTACGAGCCGCCTAGTGGCTGGAACCTGCCGCCCGGCTGCTTCGATGGAGACCCGAACGCGCCGTGGAACCAGGAGGAGCCAGACCTGTGCTTGGATTGCGCATGGTTCAATGGCACCGACGGCGAGAACGGCGTGTGCGGCCTTGAGCTTGAGGCCGCGATTGCCAACGAGGAGCTTACGGGCGCGAGCACGGCGGACACGGCAAACAAGGCCGTTGACTGGGCGCTCGACCATCTGAGGGACGGGGGCGAGATCGCTTGCGAGCACTTCAAGCCCTAGCCGCCTTTGCCGTGGCGCTGCTGCTGGCGGTGCTGGCCCTTGAGCTTTACGCGATCCGTATGCTGGCAGCGGGGCTGGTGGTTCTGGCCCTGCTCGCCTGCGGATAGGAGGTGGACGATTGACCAACTGGGAGCGGTACTTCGGTTCGCCCGAGGCCGCGATGCGCATGGGTGTGCGCATGATGACGTGGCCGCTGCTCATAGTCGTGGACGAGGTCGACCCGCACACGAGGTGCGCGAAGCACTCGCGCCGCGTCGGCGAGTTCGCGTCCTTCGAGGAGTACGCGGCGTGGCTGCATGCCGAATACGACGACGGAACGATAAGGTGGGACGAATGAGCCGCCCGGGATGCAACCGGGGATGCCTGCTCATAATAGCGGCATCCCTGCTAATAGACGGATTGACGCTGTGGGCGGCGGTATCGCTGGCCCGCATGATCATTGGAGGTTGACATGGGATACAAGAAGTTAATGGATGCAGCCGGTGCTGTCGTGTCCATGCTCGTGATGCTCTTCCTGGTGCTGCTCGTGTGCTACGGCATCGTGTGGTGCATCGGCGGGATAGCGGCGATGCTGGCATGAGTGGCAACCCGCGCAACCGCAACGGCAACGCAAGGCGCAAGCTGAGAGCGAGGCTGAGGGCAGAGGGAAGGCCGTGCCACATATGCGGCCAGCCGATAGACTACAGCCTGCCGAGCGGCGACCCGTGGAGCTTCGAGGTGGACGAGCTGCTGCCCGTGTCGAGGGGAGGCAGCCCGCTGGACTACTCCAACGTGGATGCAGCCCACAGGATTTGCAACCAGCGGCGCGGCAACAGGATGCTGGGCGACGCCAAGCAGTACCAGATACGCCGCACGCGGCTGTTCTGAGGGAAAACATAGCAATGCACCAATAGGGGCGCGGTCGTTTCGGCGGTCGCGCCCTTTCTTTTGGCCCCAAGCGCCGAAGCCGCCGAAAAGAGGCGGGGCGGTCGCCCCTCCCCCGGGTCGGAAGGCCACTCCGGCCGCCTAGGGCCGATTTCCCCCCGCCCGTTCCGAACGATTTCGCTATCTCACGCCGCCATTACGATTCCCCGCGAAGAAGGAGGGAATCATGGCCGAGAACATCGAGATGCCGCAGGAAGTGGCTAGCGACCCCGTGCAAGCCGCCATCTGGGAGCAGCTGACCGCGAGGCGCACGTTCGCGCAGGAGGATGCGCCGACGCTGGCGCTGCTCTGCTACTGGCACGCCGTGGCGAACCAGGCACGCGAGGCCATGGCCCTCGGGGGCAACGAGATCGAAATACTCGACGCCACCGCATACAAGCCGATCAGAGGCAAGGGCGGCAAGCGGCTCAAGATGATGCGCAAGAATCCGGCGCTGACCGTACTGAAGGAGGCCAGCACCGAGATCAGGGCGCTGTCAGACCAGCTCGGCCTGTCCAAGTCGGCCCGCAACGTCACGGTGCAGCAGGCGCGACCCGCGAGCGCCCACGGCAAGCTGCTCACGCTCATGTTCGATGACCGCGAGGCACGTGCCAAGGCGGCAGGCGCGTGATGCAGGCGAGGCAGACCCCGACATACGAGGCGAACATCCCAGAAAGGCTCGACGGAGACGGCCCCATGGCGGCAGAACTGGCATCCGCGTACTTCGGCGACCCGCTGCCGTGGCAGCCGCACCTGCTCGACGCCATGCTCGCCCGCGACGGACGCGACAAGTACCTGCTGCGCTCGATCGGCATATCCATCCCGAGACAGAACGGCAAAAGCTGGGACGTTCGCGCCCGCTGCTTCCACGGAGCCCTCAACGGCGAGAAGATCCTGTACACATGCCAGCACGGCGACACCTCAGACCAAATGTTCCAGGAGCTTTCAAGGCCATTCGAGGACGAGGACGAGCCTGAGCTTAACGACCTGCTGCTCGCCGTGCGCAAGACCAACGGCCAGCAGGCCATCAAACTCAAGAACGGCGGTCTTATCCGCTTCACCACGCGCACCGACTCGCTGGCGCGAGGCAAGACCTACGACGTGCTCATTTACGACGAGGCGCAGGAGCTTACGGCCAAGCAGCAGGCGGCTTCGCTGCCCGCCATCTCGGCAGGGTCGAAGCATAACCCGCAGACGATCTACCTTGGCACGCCGCCAGGCCCAGACAACGTGGGCACGGTGTTCCGCGACCTCCACGAGGACGTTCACAACGGCAGGTCTGAGATGGGGTGGATCGAGTGGGGCGCTACAGAGATTGGCGACGTGCACGACGAGTCGCGATGGTTCGAGTACAACCCGTCTCTCGGCACGATCCTCGACATAGAGGCCGTACGCGGCGAGTCCGAGCAGATGCAGCCCGACGTATTCGCGCGTGAGCGCCTTGGCTGGTGGAGCCCAATCGGCGGAGCCGACTCCTACGCGCTTTCGAGCGCCAAGTGGAAGGCGTGCGAGGTGGCGGGGCCGATGCAGGGAGGCAAGCTCGCGTTCGGCGTGAAGTTCTCGCCCGACGGGTCGCGCGTTGCCGTGTCCTGGGCGAAGGCGGAGCGCGGTGCCGGCTCCTACGTCGAGCTTTACGACCTCATGGGCGCCGAGGGCGGAACTGTCGGCATATCAGACATGCTGCTGCGCAACCGCGAGGAGATCGCGTGCGTCTGCATCGACGGGAAGAGCGGAGCGGACGCGCTGAAGCAGCGGCTTATGGACGGCAGGATGCCGAAGTCGGCGATCGTCATGGGCAGCACCGCGATCGTGCAGGCTGCTGCGACGATGCTGGCCGACGAGGTTAATGCCGGGACAACGAGCCACATCGAGTCGCCCGCGTTGGACGATTCCGCAACGAAGTCGATCAAGCGCGACGTAGGGCGCGACGGCTGGGGCTTCGGCGACGGCCCCGACTCTTCATCAGCGCCGATCGAGAGCGCATCGCTGGCCCTATGGGCGGCGAGGACAACCAAGAGAGACCCGAGACGTAAACAGGAGGCAAGCTTCTGATGGCAGCAGTGAACATGGAACTGGCCGGGCAGGTCGCAGCGGCGGAAGGCCTGCGACACGAGGACAAGGCGCTCGTTCGCGAGCTTATGGACACGTGGCGCACCCACCGATCCCGCAACATGTTGCGGGAGGACTACTACCTCGGACACGTCGGCGTCAAAGACCTGGGCATCGCCATGCCGAAAGCCCTCGCCAAGAAGATCAACCCGCGCGTTGATTGGCCCAAGAAAGCGGTGCACGCCCTGGCAGACCGCTCGGTGTTCAACGGCTTCACCGCCGACGACGATGCCGTTACCGTGCAGCTGCGCGACATATGCGCCGACAACCAGCTCGAAGCGCTCTACCGCAAGAACCTTATCGGTGAGCTGAAGCACTGCTGCGGCTTCTGGACTGTCACGGACGGCGGCGGCAAGCCAATCATCTCCGCGTACCCGGCAACCGCAGCGGCGGCAATCTGGGATGACGCGCAGAAGCGCATCAAGGCCGGTCTCGTTGTGGCCGAGTCGAAGAAGATGCCAGGTGACACCGAGCGCGTGCCGACCGTCGTGCACCTGCTCACAGAAGACGCGCTGGTGGTGCTTACGCGCGGCAGCGGCCACTGGGTGGCCGACTACATGGAGCATGGCATGGGTCGCTGTCTCATGGAGCCTATGCCCTACGATGCCACGCTTGAGCGACCGTTCGGCTCCTCGCGCATCAGCCGTTCGGTCATGAGCATCACAGACGACGCCATACGCCAACGCGCCCGCATGGAGGTGGCGTCTGAGGCCGCGACGCTGCCGCAGACCTGGCTGCTCGGCACATACAAGAAGATGATCAACGGGCAGAACAAGTACGACGCGTCGATGGGGGCGGTCAACGAGATCACCAAAGACCCTGACGGAGACTCGCCGACCGTGTGGCAGTCGGCCCAGTTGCAGATGGCGCCGCTCACCGAGTACCTGCGCCAGCTAGCATGCCAAATGTCGGCGGTCACCAATGTTCCGGTGTCTTTCTTCGGCGTGAGCAACGACAACCCATCCTCTTCGGATGCCATCGCTGCATCGCTCGAACCGCTCGTGATCGATGCGAAGAACCTCAACCGCGAGAATGGCAACGCTTTGCGCAACGTGGCCTACATGGCGCTCGCTGTGGCGAACGGCACGGATTACGAGACCGAGCGCGATGCCGGCTACAACCTCAACCCGCGCTTCATGTCCCCGGCCTACCCGTCAATCGTGAGCCTGTCCGACGCCGCGTTGAAGCAGGTGCAGGGTCTGCCGAAGCTCGCCAACTCCGACGTGATGCTCGAAATGCTCGACTACACAGACGAGCAGATCCAGCGCATCAACAGCGACAACAAGAAGGCACAGGCGAGCGCTGCCGTGGCCTCGCTGTTCGAGCCGAAGGAGGGCGAGGATGGCGGAGATACCTCGCAGCCTGCTTAACGAGCTTACGGACGAGATCAACGCGCTATCTGGAATGGCGCAGCGCCAAGCCGGCGACGCGCTCACCCGCTTGGTGGCCGACTGGGAGGCGAGCGGGAACGGCGACATAGCGGCGCTGCGAGAGGCGGCCTACGAGGTGATCGAGACGGCTTGCGGCTACTACGCCGACACCGTTGCGGCTGGCCGCGCCGCCGAGTTCTACGACGCCGTGCGCAAGGCGCAGGAAGCGCCCGGAAAGTACGCCGCCGTCGCCGAGTCGCTGCGCGACCCCCAGGCGACGTACGGCTCGGTGAAGGCGTTCATGGCAAGCGTGGTGAAGCAGGGAGCCACCGACATGTTCGTTGCCGCGTGCGTTCGCCGCCTCGACGCAGAGATCCGCAAGGCCGCGAACATGTGCGTGGCGCACAACGTCTCCAAAGACCCGGCGAAACCGAGGTACGCACGCGTGCCGTCTGGCGAGACGTGCGGTTTCTGCCTCATGCTCTCCTCGTTCGGCTTCAACTACAAGACAAAGGAGGCCGCAAGCCACTCGCACCCAAAGTGCGACTGCCGCGTCGTGCCGAGCTTCGGCAAGGGATCAAAGGTCAAGGGCTACGACCCCGACGGCATGTACGACAGGTTCAACGAGTGCCTTGACACATTGGGCGGTCGCAACGGGCTGTGGGCGGAATGGGACGCCATGCCCGACGCGGAGCGAGAGGCGTACATCAAGGCCCACGGAAACAAGGCCGGCAAGGCTTTCGACAAGTACGTGAACAAGCGCATGGTCGAGGAGATCGAACTGCGCGATCCGAAGTGGTACGCATCGGGAGAACATTCCGGCATCGAGTTTACGGACTCCGCCGTGAAAGGCGAGAAGCTAAAGCGCTGGAAGAAAGACCCCGGCGAAAGAATTACCGCCGAGAAGTTGAACGCGCTTGGCTATAAGGCGGAGTTCTGGGAAGACGAATCGCATCTGACAGCACCGAACTCCGATGGGAAGACAACGATTAGCCGAGCGGATTTATCAACGGGTATCGAAATCAAGACGATCTACGGAGCTGGGTCTGAGAACACGTTCAAGTCTCACATCAAGTCAATACCCGGCAAGAATGGCGTGAAGCTCACCGTCGTCGACGTGAGCGAGAACGAAAAGGTGACGGACGAGCAGGCGATAAAGTGGATCAGCAAGTACATGGCCCGCTATCACATCAGCGAGGTCAGGATGCTCGGGCACGATGGGAAACTCCTGCGAATAAAGAAATAGCCAGCGGCTGCATGTCTCTATAGGTGAGTCAAACAACCCGCTGGCTAACCAGATTATAACCGCAAAAAACAGCAAGGGCCACCTACAGGTGGCCTTTTTCATGCCGAATCTCACGCTCATAAGAAACTGTCGCGGACGGGCCGCACGGCCCAACTGATGACCGTTGAGCAGCCGCACGGCAGCTCAGGCGTGCCGCACGGCACGGGAAAGGACGCGACATGGCAGAAGCAAACGAACCCACGCAAGTGCCGGGAGCAGAAGGCGGAGATGGCGCCAACCAGGAGCCGCCCGTCGACTACAAGGCGCTGTACGAGGCCGAGAAGAAGCACTCGCGCGAGTGGGAGAAGAAGGCGAAGGCCAACAGAACCGCAGCAGCGGCGCTTGAGGAGGCCAACAACGCGAACAAGACCGCCGAAGACCAGATCGCCGACCTCAAGAAGAGGCTCGACGACAAGGAGAAGGAAGAGAAGCGGTCGAAGATCGCGGCCAAGGTCGCGCAGGAGAAGGGCGTGCCGGCGAGCCTGATCGTCGGCGACGACGAGGAAAGCATGTCCAAGTGGGCAGACGACATGCTCGCCGCGTTCAAAAAGCCGCCCGCGCCCAAGGTCGAGAAGCCAGGAAGCTTCCCGAAGCCGAGCGACGGCGACAAATCTGAGCTGCGCGACTTCACGCGCCAGCTCCTCGGTAACAACTAGAGACAAGTAAGGAGCCGAAATGGCTAACGACACCAGCAAGGTCAAGCTCCCGCACAAGGTAGTGACCTCCATCATCAACAAGGCAAAGGACACCTCCACCATCGCGTCGCTGTCCCCCAGCACCCCGCAGACGTTCTCCGACACCACCTACATCGTGTTCAACCCGACAACCGAGGCCGAGATAGTTGCGGAGGGCGCGAAGAAGAGCGGTTCCGAGGTCTCCACCACGCCGATCGTCGCAAAGCGCGTGAAGGTAGTCACGACCACACGCGTCTCCGACGAGCTGCGCTGGGCCGACGAGGACAACCAGCTTGAGATCGTGACCAACATCATCGCCGACCAGACCGCCGCGATCGGCCGAGCGCTCGACTACGTGGTCTACCACGCCGTGTCCCCCAAGACGGGCACCGCGCTCGATGGCTACACCGCGCTCACCGCAGGGGCCAACGCCGTAACCGCCTCGGCATCCGCAGTCGACGACATCGACGCGCTGGCCGACGCGCTTATCGACTACGACATCAACGGTTTCGCGCTCTCCCGCAAGTTCGCCGCAGACCTCCGCAAGCTGCGCATTCCCGCCACCGGCCAGCGCCTCTACCCGGAGATCCCGCTGTCCCTCAACGTCGGCAACATCGACGGCATCCCCGCCGCGACCTCCGGCACCGTCAACGGTCGCCGCTGCAAGATCGACCCGAAGGTGGCGGGCATCATGGGCGACTTCTCCACCATCAAGTGGGGCATGGTGCGCGACATGACCTCCGAGATCATCGAGTACGGCGACCCCGACAACACCGGTCAGGACCTGAAGGGATACAACCAGGTCGCGTACCGCACCGAGGCAGTCCTTGCCTACGCGGTTCTCGACCCCAAGGCCTTCGCCATCCTGAAGACGGCCTAGGGGGCGGTAACCATGGCGAACCTTGTGCAGAAGTTCATCGTCGAGGACGCATCCAAGGCATCCCCGATCCTCCCGCAGCACGTCTGCTTCGTGACCGCCGACGGCGAGCCTGTCGGCATCTCCAAACAGGCCGCAAACCCTGGTGCGAACCCGACCATCGCCAAGGTGGTCAAGTGCCTCGTCGACGCTGGCGTGATGGCCGCGACCTCCGAGGCATCCGAGCAGAAGGCCGGCGAGAATGCCGCGAAGCCGGTTGACTCCGGCAAGGCCGAAGAGCCTGCCAGCGAGGAGTAGGCGCATGGAGCCGCTAGCGACCATCGAAGACTATAGGGCGAGGTACGGCGACCCGACTGACGAGGCACGCGCCGCGACCCTGCTCTCAGACGCGTCAGACCTGCTCATGAGCGCTTACGAATCAAACGTGGGCGACTACGAGCGCGGCAAGGTAGCCGCCTTCGACCGATCTGCCGCAGCGGTGTGCTGCCTCGTGGTCAACAGGGTCTTGTCTGCGCCAGCAGCTCTGGCGGGTGCCATGCAGTACAGCCAGGGTGCAGGCGGCTACACGGCCAGCGTGTCGTACGGGTCTGCCCTCGGCGAAATGTACCTGGGAAAGACGGAACTGAAGCGCCTCGGGCTGCTCGACCAGCGCATCGGGGCGCTCCAACCGGTTGGGAGTGATGCCGAATGGGACTCATAAGCACCGAATCGGTGACGGTCGCAACACCCGTGGTCGAGTTCGATTCGCTCGGCGAGCCTATCGAGCGCGGCAGCGTGGACACCGCCATAGAGGGCGTGGTCGTGTGCCCGGGGGCCACGTCGGAGCTCGACGCATCGCGCCCCGACGGCGTTGAGGTCGCCTACACGCTGTGTTTCCCCAAGAGCTTCACCGCATCGCTCAAGGGGTGCCGCGTAAACGTTCGAGGCGCCGAGTACCGCGTCATAGGCGACCCGCAGCGCTACGACCCGGCAAACACCCCCGGAGATTGGAACCTCACCGTGGAAGTGGGGCGCACCGATGGCTAAGTGCAAGGTGAAGTTCGAGTGGAAGGGCTGGAAGCGCGGCGGCTATGCCGAGGTTATGAACTCAGGCGCGGTGCAGGCGCTTCTCAAGAAGAAGGCAGACGCCGCAGCGGCATCGTGCAACTCGTCCTTCTCCCGGCACCCCGGCGAGGGTGCCGGCTACATAGTACGCAAGTTCAAGGGCAAGCTCGCAAACGGCTTCGTGGTTGCCACGGCGACTCCGCACGCCCATGCGAGCGAGCGCAAGCACAACCGCCTCAGATCAATGTTCGGAGGCGGTGAGTAATGGACGCGGAGCGCATGGTGGCGCAGCGGATCATGGACGAGACCGGCATCAAGGCCGTGCTCGACGTACCAGCCGACAGGCCCAGCGAGTTCATATCGGTGTCGCAGACCGGATCTAGCCGCAGCGGCTGCATCAACCGTGTGCAGCTCGTGGCGCAGTCATGGGCGAAGACCCGCAGACGCGCCGCAGAGATTGCCGAAGCCGTGGAGCACGCAGTGCCGAGCCTCATGGACGAGGAGTGCGTGTTCGAGGCCACATGCGGAGACACGTACCGCTGGGACGACCCAGACAGCCGCCAGCGCCGATACCAGACCAACGTAAACGTAACCATTTGCGAATAGGAGCCGACATGGCACTTTTCAAGAAAAACGAGACCAAGAACGTCTCGTCCACCAAGGGCGTGAAGGGTGGATATATCTTCGTGGCCCCGGCAGGCACCACCCTCCCAACCGACATTAAGACCAATCTCGCCGAAGCCTTCCTCAACCTCGGCTTCATCTCCGAGGATGGATACACCGAGTCCGAGGAGACCGACGCCAACGAGCTGAAGGACATGAACGGCGACCTCATGGACTCCTCCACGACTTCGCGCGTGGAGTCCGCGAAGCTCACGCTCGCAGAGATCAAGGCGCAGACCCTCAAGGTCATGTACGGCGCCGACAACGTGACCGACCTCGACGGCATTATCACCGTAGAGCACAACGGCAACAAGGACGAGGCGTGGTCGATCGTGCTCGAACTCGTGCTCAAGAACGGTCGCCGCTGGCGCAAGGTCGTGCCAGCCGCCAAGTCCTCTGAGCTTGACGACATCAAGCTCGCCGTGAGCGAGATTGCCGGGCGCCAGATCACGTTCAAATACCTGGTCGATAGCAACGGCAACACCTGCTACGACTACATCGAGTCAACCGAGACCAACAACGCCTAGGGGGAAAGAGAATGACCGAGATCACCTTTACCGTCGACGGCGTTGACGGCGAGTTCGCCGCAGACCTCGACGAGCTGAAGTCCTACAAAACCGTGAAGCAATTCGCCCGAAGCGAAACCGACCCGGCGGGGATGATGGACGCCATGGAGCGCATCTTCATGGGCCGAGACGAGGAGTATATCGAAGCCCTCGGCGGAACGTCATATGACATGCGCCGCCTGTGCGACGCGGCCTTCGAGGCGGCAAAGACAAAAAACTAATAGGCTTCGCCAGCGACCTCGAGAACAGGCGCGGCGAAGCGATAGCAGACTTCCAGCAGTTCTACGGCATAGCCCTGCCATTGGATGGAGCGCCCGAAGACCTCGATCGGATGGCGCTCCTCTGGCAGCACCTCCCCGACAACTCGCGCCTCGCCAAGGCGCAGTACCCGCAACTTAGGTGGAGCACGACCGACTACATGCTCTGGCGTATCGAGCACCAGCTTCGGTGCATCGCCTGGGGCATGGCCGACAAGAAGGACAGGAGCGCAGAGCCTCCCGAGCCCATCAAGACGCCGGCGCAGCTCGCAGAGCTTGAGCGCCACCGCGCGAACGCGCTGGAAGCCAAGGAAGAGATAGACAAGATCCTGGGGATAGGAGGGGAAGATGGCGACTAGTGTCGGGTCGGCCTATGTGTCCTTGATGCCGTCGATGGACGGCTTCGCGAGCAAGATCGGCAAGGAGTTCGGCAGCCAGGGCAACGCCGCAGGCAAGGCCTTCGGCGACTCCATGACCGTCGGCATCGACGGCGGGGCCAAGAAGTCCTCGGGCATCCTGACCGGGCTTGGAACCGTAGCCAAGGGCGTCGCCACTGCGGCGCTAGCTGGGTTCACAGCGCTCACCGGGGCCGTGACCGCGATTGGCGGCGCGGCCCTTTCCGCATATGCAGACTACGAGCAGCTTGTTGGCGGCGTCGACACGCTGTTCGGCTCCGCGTCGCAGACCCTGCAAGGATATGCCGCAGAGGCGTACAAGACATGCGGAATGTCCGCCAACCAGTACATGACGCAGGCCACGAGCTTCGCGGCCTCGCTCGTCTCGTCGTGCGGCGGAGACGTGGCCAAGGCGGCCGACTACGCCAACATGGCGATGGGCGACATGTCGGACAACGTGAACAAGATGGGTTCCGACATGGCGGACGTGCAGAACGCCTACCAAGGCTTTGCGAAGCAGAACTACACGATGTTGGACAACTTGAAGCTCGGCTACGGCGGCACGCAGGCCGAGATGAAGCGCCTGATTGCAGACGCCAACAAGCTGCGCCAGGAGCAGGGCAAGAATGCCGACCTCACGATCGACAGCTATGCCGATGTGGTCGAGGCCATCCATACCGTGCAGGAGAACATGGGCATCACCGGCACCACCGCCAAGGAGGCCGCTACCACGATCAGCGGCTCCATCGGCATGGCGAAGGCCGCGTGGGAGAACTTCATCACCGGACTCGGGCGCGACGACGTTGACTTCTCGCAGCTCACGCAGCAGCTGCTTGAGTCGATCGGCGCGGTAGCCACAAACGTGGCCCCGAGAGTTGCGCAGATTGGCAAGGGAATCGTCGAGGCGTTCCCGGTTGTGCTGTCTGGCCTTGGTCCGGTCCTTGGCCCAGTGTTCTCGGAAGCGCTCGCGACAGCTTGGAGCATCGCCGTAGAAGCCTTGGCCGAGCTTGGCATACAGCTGCCGACAGTCGACGCTTCCCAGATAACGGGGGCGTTCCAAGCGATCGCCGACACTGCGGCATCCGTCGTAGGCACGTGCAAGTCCGCTTTCGGGCAGCTTGGCGAGCAGATACCGGGTATCTGGGACACAATCGTCTCGACTGTTAGCGGAGCCGTGATGACGATCATCTCGGCGGTGTCACCGTTCGTGACGTACTTCGCATCGCAGATGCTGCCAGCCATCACGTCATTCGCATCTGGCGCAGTCGGCGCGTTCAGCGCCGTGCGGCCTGTTATGGAGCAGCTTGGCTCGACGCTGCTGAACGTCGGCCAGGCCATCCTGCCCGTGCTGCACAACGCCTTCGCGATGATCGTCCCGATTATCTCGCAGGTCATCGGCGTCGCCATGCAGCTTTTCGCTGCGGTAAGCCCGCTCGTGTCGCAGGTAGGCGCTGCGCTCATGCCGGCAATCACGTCTATCGGAACGGCGCTCGCAAACCTCGCCAACGCCGTGCTGCCGATATTGGCTAGCGGCATACAGATAGTGCTCTCCGTGGCTCAGATGCTCATACCGGTAATCCAGATAGTGCTGTCTGTAGTTGGTTCAATCGTGTCCGTCGTGATAACGGTGGCAAGCCAGGTGATCTCGGTCGTGGTAAACGCCGCATCCGTCGTAGCCTCTGCCATTGGCCTCGTCATGTCGGTCGTGAGCGGCCTCGTGACTGCGGTTACCACGTTCATCGGCTCGATCGTATCCGTTGTCGGCGGCGGGATAGCTACCGTGGTCGCCGCCGTTTCAGGCGGTGTGAACGCAGTCGTGGCGTTCATCGGCTCGCTGGTGTCCTCAGCGCTCTCGCTCGTGTCCGGCCTCGTCTCCTCGATCGCCTGGTACTTCTCGACCATGGTGTCGACGATGGCGAACGCGGCGCAGCAGGTGTACGCGGCAGTGACGGGTGCCTTCTCGGCGCTCGTCGGCGCTGTGTCTGGCCATATCGGGAGCCTCATGAACACCATTTCCAGCATCCCTGGCCAGGTAATGGGCTTCTTCGCAGGCGCTGGGTCGTGGCTCGTCGGTTCCGGTCGCGCGTTGATCAACGGCTTCACGCAGGGCATCCAGAACGCAATCGGCGGCGCCCTTTCCGCCGTGTCCGGCGCCGTCTCGCAGATCCGCTCGTTCTTCCCGTTCTCGCCCGCAAAGCGCGGCCCATTCAGCGGCCACGGTTATACAACCTACTCGGGCAAGGCGCTCATGGAGGGATGGGCCGAGGGCATCGGCAGCGGCACAGGGGCGGTCAACTCCGCCATCACGTCGGCTCTAGCCTCCGCAAGCTCGCTTATCGGCTCGGGCATCACGGTCGCTCCGTCGGTTGCCGTTGCCGGGGCAGGTGCCGCCGGCACGACCTACAACGTCACGGTCAACGGGGGAAGCTTAAACGCAGACCAACGGATCATGCAGGCGGTTGACGTTCTGGTCTCCGCAGCCAAGCGGTCCGCAGGGTCGGGGAGGTAGCCAATGGGAACCTATACAAGGGAGATTCAGATCGCGGGGTGCAACCGCTGGTATTGCGGCTATATCTCCGTTGACGGCGTGAGCACGGTCAACGACACCACCTCGCGCATAACAATCACCGCCGCGCTCGAAGACAAGTATGCGGCAGAGTACGGCACGCACTACGACGTGATCGTGAACGGCACCACCTACAGATCGCGCGACGTGCTGCTCAACAACTACGGGAATTGGGCCACGCGCGACGCCGTGACCTTCACCGTGGACGTCGGACGCGGGGCCAGCGGCTGGAACTGCTCCGTGCAGATCCACGTCTACGGCAAGACATACAACAACTACTACGGCAGCGCCGGCGGAGACGCCTGGGCAACAGAGTACGCTTGGATTCCCCAGCGCGGGTACTCGCAGCCGCACCCGCCAAAGAATCCAAAGCTGGCCCGCGTTTCCGATACCTCGCACAAGATCACGTGGGACGTCGACTACACGGGCATGGACGGCGCATACCCTTGGGCGGGCGTGTACGTCGATCGGCGCACCGACGACGGCCCATGGGTCAATATCGCCGACGTGTCGTGGGACGTGACCAACTACACCGACAACTCGACGACCGCAGGCCACAAGTACGAATACCGCCTCTGCGCCCACGGCCCTGGCGGCAACTCCACGCACGTCTCGTGCGGAACCACGTACACAACTCCGTCGGCACCTTCGCGCATCGATGCCATCAAGGCCGGCGCGTCCGAGGTGACGCTGCGCGTCTACGGGGCGTGGTGGTACGCCAGCGCATGGGATGTTCAGCGATCAGGCGACGACGGGAATACGTGGGCGGCGGTCTCGACCACCACCGAGGGCGAAGACCCCGCATGGGTAGACCTGCACGACACCTCCGCGCCTGCCGGCACGATCGTCTACCGCGTCAGGGCCAAGCGCGGTAGCCTAACGTCTTCGTGGGTCGAATCGAATTCCGTGACCACGATCACGCCGCCTCTCGCACCGAAGGTCACCGCCGACCATGTTGCGCCAACGGGGTCGGCAGCATCCTTCTCGTGGGTGCCCAACCACCCCGACGGCTCGGCTCAGTCCGCCGCGCAACTTGAGCTCGTCGGCAGCGAGACGATAACGAAGTCGTACACGACCGAGAAAAGCGCATCGGTCACACTCACGAAGGGAAGTTGGAAAGCTCGCGTTCGCACGAAGGGACTGCACGCCGATTGGGGCGCTTGGTCTGGCTATGCGGCGATAACGGTCGCCGACTACCCGCAGTGCTGGGTCGCCTCCCCCGCTACCGACGGCATGCTCGTCGATGCGGTGCCGCTCACGGTGCAAGTCGCCGTAACCGACGAAACTGGCATCGCGCAGGCAACGCTCACGCTCGCAGAGGTCGGCGGCGCGACGGTCGCCACGGCAGACGTCACGAACCTGAAGCCCGTGAGTTTCGGCAGCTACGCCACCATACGCAACGGCATCGACTATCTGCTCATGCTCACGGTCAAGGGCGGCTCCGGCCTGTCCAAGACGGCCATGCGCCGCTTCAAGACGCACTGGGCGGAACCGGCCATCCCAGACGTGTCGCTGTCGTACGACGATGCGCTGGCGTGTCACGTGAAGGTGCGCAACGGCCTCTCGTCATACGAGATCGAGCAGACCACGCTCGTAGGCCCCATGACGGTCGACGAGGTGAGCAATGAGCTTTCCATGCTAGGCACGATCACAGTCGATGGTGACGCGCTGGTGCTCGGCAACGCCTCCCGCTGCTCCGCCTTCACGGTGGAGCGCGTGGCGTACGGCGGCGATGCCGTCATAGCATCCGGCGTGCTTGACTCCCAAGAGACGATCGACCGCGTGCCGCCGCTAAACACCGACTACGAGTACAAGGTCACCGGGTACGCCGACAACGGCACCTCGTCGCAGACCGTGACCGATGCCAACGTGTTCGCGCACGGGATGGCGCTTAACTTCGGCCAGGATGCATCGACCGTGCTTGTGCTCGACTACAACGGCGACTACTCGACAAGCTCTCAGCGATCCGTAGAGACATACCACTTCGCCGATGGCGGCGAGAACGGCGACCTGCCCATTTCGTACATGCTCGACGAGCTGAACAAAAAGACCTCGCTCTCATGGGAGATGAAGCGCGACGGCCACGACAGGTACATACGGATTATGGACGAGCAGTGGAGGGGATGGTGGCGCGGACATGCGGGCGAACGCGCATACGGCCCCATGGACTTCGATATGTCTGTGAAGGGTGCAGGCATCTGGAAGGGTTCGGCCAACGTCACGCACAACGTCTTCGAGGAGCCGATAAATGGCTGATTGGGGAAAACCGTTCCTCACCTCGTTCCGCTTCATGCGCGTAGACCGCGCAAGCGGCAACGAGGTCGAGAGAATCACGAACATAAAGAACGGCGGGTGCATTGAGCGCAACCAGGACAAGGACTACACCACAGGGCAGGTCGATTACTCCAGGGCGCTCGATATCGGGGCAGATCTGCTGCGGGTGTACCTCGATGCCGACTTCGGTGGCGCGTCAGTCAGTGAGGCGCTGGGGACTTTCGTTGTCTCAGCGCCGAAAAGGACCAGACGCGGCGTCAACTCAACCGGCACGGCAGTCCTGTCGGGCAGGCTGTCGGAGGTTGCGGAGGACGAATTCGATGCCCCATTCACGGTGGCGGCTGGAACCGTGGTTGTCCCCTACGTCGTAAAGTTGCTCAAGGCGGCTGGCTTCGCTGACGTGATCGCCGAAGGCTCCGACTACAAGCTAGCGCAGGATTGGACGCTCGGAATCGATTCGGGCGACATGAGGCTGTCGAAGCGCCTGGCGGCGTGCAACGCGCTGCTCGACGTGGCGGGCTTCCGCGCCGTCGACGAGGACGCCTACGGAAGGCCCGTACTTCGCAGATATAGGGAGCCGCAGGACAGGCCCGTTTCCATGACCCTTCGAGAGGGCTCTGGCGCACGCTTCATCAACGAGGTAGTCGACGAGCTTGACCGCTCGGGCGTCGCCAACGTGGTGCACTGCGACTACGAAACGCAGGACGCCTTCTACCGTGGCACGGCCATCGACTCAGACCCGAGCAGCCCTTACTCCACGGTTTCGCGCGGTTGGCGCAAGACGGCCACGTACAGCTACAGCGACCTGCCCGAGGGGTCTACCGATGCCGAGAGACAGAGGAACGCCGATGCCAAGGCTAACGAGATGCTGCGAACACAGCAGAGCGCTATCCGTAGAGTCACGGTCAAGCGGACGTACGCGCCTATCGCGTGCGGCGATGCCGTGATGGTCGATTGGGCAAGCGCCGGCATCAGCGGCAAGTTCGCGGTGAGGACTGCGACTCTCACGCTCGTGGGAGGATGCCCAATCGAGATGGAGGTGAAGAGGTATGAGCGATGAACTCATGTCGGCCATGCGCCGATACGGCGCCGCGATGGCCGATGCGACCGCCAACGACCCTCCCGGCCAGCAGGCGTGCTACGGAACGGTGAATTCCGTATCCGGAGCCACCATGGCCGTATCGGTGAAGGGGGCATCCCTGAAGCTCCCGTACACCACCTCATGCTCGGGAGCCAAGGCAGGCGACCGATGCATCATCCAGGCAATCGGCCCGCACGCCATCGTGATCGGCGTGCTAGCTAAGTAAAGGAGGTGCGATGGCAGATACCAACAAAGGCGCGGCGCTGCTGCTCAACGATGCGGGTAACATCGACCGCGCCAGAACCACCGACGGCTCGATCTTCCGCATCGAGTCGACGCTATCGATGGAGGCCGCCGAAGAGGCCAAGACGGCAGCGGCGAACTGCAACACCGCGACTGAAAGCGCCGAAGCGGCAGAGAAGACGCGCGTGTCCAACGAGAACGCTCGGAAAACGGCTGAGACCGAGCGCGGCAACAACGAGACAACCCGCAAGAACAACGAGACGTCGCGCAAGAACGCCGAGACAACACGTCAAGACAACGAAACTGCGCGAAAGAATGCCGAAACCACGCGCCAGAACAACGAGACGAGCCGATCGAACGCCGAGATTGAACGCAAAAAGGCCGAAAGCCAGCGCCATGACGAGCATATCGCCGACCAACAAGCATCGAGCAACGCGACCTCTGCGGCGAACGGCGCGGCTTCGCGTGCGGACGCAGCGGCGAACCAGGCGTTGCAGATCGCCAACTCCGTGGCGCAAGGCAGCGCAGGAAGCTCGGACGTCGCGGAGCTGCGTGCCCAGAACGCGAAGCTCGCGACGCTTTTGGCGAACTCGACAGGTCAGTTCATATACATGGGCGGAACAGTCTACTGCCCGGCTTCAAAGGCATCGGCGAGCGGGGTGACCGTAACGTTCGGCTCAACATGCTCCGCAAGCGGCAATACCATCACATTGATTTAAGAAGGAAACGAAATGGCTCAAGCTAAGATCCTCACAGTGGGCGGCACCAACTACGAGATGATAGACGACACCGCCCGCACCAACGCCACCACGGCGCTCAACAACGCCGAGTACAACCGACAGGGCCTGATCGGCAAGTACCCGGGCCAGTCGCTCGCAACGCTTCTCGCGGGCGAGGTCTCAGGCTCCGCCACCATCTACGACGCGCTGCACAAGCGCGTGCAGGCCGCGAACTTCAGCGGCATGCGCGTGGGCGACTACATCGACGTGCCGCTCGTGAGCGCGTCAAACGTGGCGGCCCAGCAGTCCGTGCGCTTCCTGCTTGCGCACTTCGACCCGTACTACCAGTGCGGCGACAGCGCCAAGGGCCACCACATCGCGTTCATCGCGTCCGCGCCCGTCGCCGTGGCCAAGACCGTCACCGGCGTGGCCAACGACAGCTACCTGATGTGGAACACTGCGAACACCAACCAGGGCACCGCAGACGTGAAGAACCCGTACCTGAACAGCAACCTCAAGGCGTGGGAGAAGCTGTTCGAGGCGTGCCTGCCCGAGGGGCTGACCAAGTACCTGCTCACCCAGCGCGTGCTGCTTGAGGAGCGTTACAGCGCGAGCGGCGCGCTCGGCGACTCCAACAGCTGGAGCTGGCAGGACATCGGCAAGGTGTGGTCGCCCTCCGAGATGGAGGTGTACGGCTGCCCAGTGTGGGGCACCAAGGGCTACAGCGTGGGCTTCGACTGCCAGTTCGACCTGTTCCGCGATACCGCGCACCGCTTGAACGGAACTCGGTGCGCTTGGTGGCTGCGTTCCGTCATGGGTGGCTCCTCGTCCAGCGTGTGCTACGTCAACGGCCACGGCGCTGCCTCCTTCGATTTGGCGACGACCGCCTGGGTTCGCCCCCGCCCCGGCTTCCTCGTCGGCTAGCCAGCCGAGTGCTCTATACTTCTCTTTCGATGCGACCGCCTTGCGCGGTCGCATCCCTGCCCGCGCAGCGGGCCGTTTTTTTCGCAACTATTTCCGGGAGGTGCCATGAGCGGCGTCTACCAGCGAAACCGCGAGGTGTCCGAGTACAAGTTCTTCAC
This sequence comes from uncultured Collinsella sp., assembly GCA_900549555.1. Lineage (GTDB taxonomy): Bacteria > Actinomycetota > Coriobacteriia > Coriobacteriales > Coriobacteriaceae > Collinsella. Next base: position 31,250 of record UROO01000001.1, read on the forward strand.
GCAGGCCATCGCCATCCGCGTGGAGGTCAACAAGCTCATGGCCTCCTCGTCGGTCGTGCCGAAAGCCTACAGGCTGCTGAACGCAGTCCCCACGGTGGAGACCGCGCGCAGCATCGTATACAACGTCAACCGCGCCGACTGCTTCTACCCCAACAGTTCGTTCAACGCACTTGAGCGCAAGCGTTACCTGACGCTGGCGATAGCCGACTGCGAGCAGCTGATGCTCGACATGCAGTGCCTCATGGACATCGGCCTGCCCGTGAACGCCAACCGCTTCGAGGCGCTGGCGGGCATGGTCGAGGAGGAGATCAAACTGCTCAAGGGCGCGCGCAAGAACGTACGCGTCACCGGCAAGAAGACGACCGACGAGCGCATAGCCGAGGCCGAGGCCGAGCTAGAGCGCCTGCGTTCGTTATAATGGGCGGCGGTCCCGCCTTGTATATCGGTACAATTGGTGGCTGCGTTCCGTCATGGGTGGCTCCTCGTCCAACGTGTGCTACGTCAACAACAACGGCAATGCCAACTACAATTCGGCGACGAACACCTGGGTTCGCCCCCGCCCCGGATTCCCTTACTGCCAGACCGAGTAGGCCAGCGGGCCGAAAGCAGAGCGCGGAGAGGAAGGAAGGCGCGACCATCGGGCGCGAGCCCGTAAATACGCACCCCGCGAGGGTGGCCGGACGCTGCTTGCATGGCGCGGCGCTCCGTGGCTTCGCCGCGTTTCATGGCCATACCTCAAGCGGCTGTCAGAGCCACATTGCAAGCCGTGCGGGGTGCCTTCTATGAACTCGGAGCAAAGGCGGGCCGCACGCCGGAAGCGCCGCGAGGAGAAGCGCGCCAGGGCCAAGGCCGAGCGCGTCAAGGCGTGCACCCTTGAGACGGTGGCCGACCTCAACAGCCTGTGCAAGGCTTCCAAGCAGGCCGCGCGTGGCGTCATGTGGAAGGCCTCGACGCAGCAGTACATGAAGGACTACCTGCGAAACGCCGTGAAATCGCGCCAAGACCTTTTGGAGGGCCGCGACATATGCCGGGGTTTCATCCGCTTCGACCTGTGGGAGCGCGGCAAGCTGCGCCACATCAGTGCAGTGCACTTCCCCGAGCGCGTGGTGCAGAAGTCGCTGTCCCAGAACGCCCTCGTGCCCGCGATAGTCCCCACGCTCGTATCCGCGAACTCCGCCAACATCAAGGGGCGCGGCACCGACTACGCCCTTAAGCTGCTCAAGCGCCACCTGGCCGACCACTGGCGGCGGCATGGGCGCGAGGGCTACATACTGCTGGGCGACTTCTCCGACTACTTCGCGCGCATTGCCCACGAGCCGGTCAAGCGGCAGGTGGCCGACGCGCTGCTCGACCCGCGCGTGGTCGCCCTTGAGCACCGCCTGATAGACGCGCAGGGCGAGGTCGGCCTGGGCCTGGGCAGCGAGCCAAACCAGATATGCGCGGTGGCGCACCCCAACCGCATCGACCACTACGTGGCCGAGATGCTGCGCCCCGAGGCCTACGGGCGCTACATGGACGACTTCTACCTGATCCACGAGTCCAAGGAGTACCTGCAAGTGTGCCTTCTGCTGATAGAGCACGAGTGCGCGAAGCTCGGCATCGCGCTGAACCCGCGCAAGACCCGCGTGGTGAAGCTGACGCGCGGCTTCACGTGGCTGAAGAAGCGCATCTTCTACACCGAAACGGGCCGCATCGTCATGAAGCCGTGCCGCGACTCCATCACGCGCGAGCGACGCAAGCTGAAGAAGATGGCCCGCATGGTGGCCGAGGGGGTCATGACGCCCGAGCAGGTGCAGCAGAGCTACCAGAGCTGGCGCGGCGGCATGGCTCACTCGGACGCGCACCGCAGCGTGCTGGCCATGGACGCGCTGTACCGCAGCCTGTTCGAAAATCTCGCGGGGGGGTTGCTCAATGCAACCAAGCCCGAGAGACGATTCGGGCGGAACGCCCTCGCCATAGCGGAAGGGCGGCAACTCAAAACGGCGGCCTAGACGGGTCGAAAACGAAATAACCAAGACAGCGAAGGCGTGCTGCGGCGCGCCTTCTTTCTTCGCGCCCGCCCAAACGGCCAGGCAATCTCACGGCGCTAATACGATGGCGGCACATTCCCCGATAAGGAAGGAGTCCGCATGGACACTGAGGAAGACATGCCGCGCCCCGACGAGCTTCGAGACGGCACCCTGGCCGAGGTCAACGCCCTGCGCGACCTGCTGTCGCAGATCGGCGACCCCGACGCGGCGCACGACGCGGGCGTTATCGACGATGACGAGTACGTGGAGCGGAAGGCGCGAAAGCTCGCCTACACCTCCGCGCTCGCCGCCTACGCCAACGGCGAGGTGCCCGACCTCCCGGCGCTGCTCGAACAGATGCGCGAGCAGGCGTCCCAGCCGACGCAGACCGAGACCAACACGGCGAACATCGACTACCTGCTCATGACCGTGGGAGGTGAGCAGTAATGGCTACGAAGAAAACCGTTGAGCATTCCAAGCACTTCGCGAAGGTCAAGAAGTACTACGACAAAGACCTTTGGAGCAAGGCGCGCGTCTACAAGGCTGTCGAGTGCAAATGGATCACCGCCGACGAGTACAAGGAAATCACCGGCGAGGAGTACACGGCCGAATAGGCGGAAGGAGGGCGCCCAGGATGGAAGTGCTCAAGCTTTTTGCGCCTTACGGACCGGCTTGGCTTGGCGGCGTGCTCCTGACGCTCGTTGCGTTCTACTTCGGGAGACAATTTCTTGAGGAGTACAAACGCCAAAACCAGCGGAAGGGCGAGCTCGACCTGAAGCGCGAGGAGCGCAAGCAGGCCGAAGTCGACGAGAGGGCGCAGCGCGACCGCGAGCGGTCCCAAATGGAGGGGCGCATCGCCGCCCAGATGGAGCGCAGCAACACCCTGATTGAAGGAATGAAAACGCTCATGGAGTCGGTTGTCGCGTCAAATGACGTCCTCCACGCGGACTTGGTCCACAGCCAGGCGCGTAGCCAGGGCATGGCCGAGAAGGTCGACCATATCTACGACCGAGTCGACCTCATGTACAACAAGGAGACAGGGAGATAGAGATGACTGATATACAGGCAGGACTCACGGTGCTGACCGTCCTCGTGGTGCCCTATATCGTGCAGGCTATCAAGACGAAGGCGATGACCGGCAATGTCGCCCGCTGGACGGCCATCGCAGTATCGGCGCTGTGCGGCGCATTGACGGCCATGGCCGGGGGTATGCCGACTGACCCCACGGCGTGGGTTACGTCCATCTTCGCCGCGGTAGGCGGCGTGCAGGTGGCATATGCAGCCTTCAAGGCGGTCGGCGTGACAGACAAGTGGCTCGACGCGCTGCTTGCCATGGGCACTCCGAAGAAGGACGACTAGGAATGGGCGGCAAGCGCCTCGTGCGCATCGCCGCCGCCATCTCGCTGCTTGCTTTGCTCGCCGCCTTCGCCGACGTGGCGCTTATAGCCTCTAACGTGCCGAAGGTGCCGAAGGAAGAGCCTTTGCCCGTCATCTACGACAAGCCGCTCGACAAGCCCGCCGAGGTGCCCGTCTACCTCCAAGCAGACGAGCGCTGGGGCGGGCTTTCGTATGCGGGCGAAGACTTGGCCGCTTCCGGCTGCGGCCTCACGTGCGCGGCCATGGCGTGGGAATGGCTCTACGGCCAGACGTGCACGCCGGCGCAGATGCTGGGATTCGTTGGCGAATCGTGCCTCACGGACGGCGTGAACGACATGGAAAAGTTCTGCCGTTGGATGAACGCGAACGACCAGGCTTTGGGCTACACGCCTATCCACGACAACGCCGACGACGCCTTGGACGAGGCGGCTGGCGGATGGATGGTGTTTTGCAGCCTGACTGGCCAGCTACGCGACGGCGGCAAGAGCTACGGCGGGCACATCGTCCTGCTCTGCGGATGGGACGGCGAGACGGCGACATTTCACGACCCCTACGAGGGCGTGGTGCGGCTGAGCCGCGAACAGTACGAACAAGTTGATTGGGCTTATTTCATAGCGATAGGGAGCGCTGAATAGAATGAACGGAATCGACATCAGCAATTGGCAGAACGGCATCAACCTCGCGGCTGTCCCGTTCGACTTCGTTATCTGCAAGGCTACCGAGGGCACGCGCTACGTGTCGCCCGACTGCGACCGCCAAATCCAGCAGGCGATTGGCCTTGGCAAGCTTGTGGGCGTGTACCACTACGTCAACGGCGGCGATGCCGATGCGGAGGCCGAGTACTTCTACGAGCACTGCAAGGGCTACGTCGGCAAGGCCGCGTTCTTCATCGACTGGGAGGATCAGGGCAACGAGGCGTGGGGCGACACGTCCTACCTCAAGGCCATGGCAGAGCGTTTGGCCGAGCTTCTGGGCTTTGGCATGGATCGCATCGGCATCTACGCATCCAAGAGCGTGTTCCCGTGGAACCTCACCGGCGCCAAGACGTGGGTGGCGCAGTACGCCGACATGAACGCCACGGGCTACCAGGACGCGCCTTGGAACGAGGGCGCTTACGACTGCGCCATCCGCCAGTACTCCTCGTGCGGGCGCCTGGACGGCTGGGCGGGCAACCTCGACATCAACAAGTGCTATATCTCCCGCGCGGAGTGGGAGGCCATGGCGGGTGGCTCCAACGGCGATCCCGACTCGCTTATCCACGGCATCGACGAGACGCCTGCGGCAGACCTCGCGGCAAAGGTGCTCGCGGGCGAGTTCGGCGACGGCGACGACCGCAAGCACGCGCTGGGCAACCGCTACTCCGAGGTGCAGGCGCTCGTGAACCACATTCTCACGGCATCCGCCGAGGATCTGGCCGCTGAGACCTGGGCAGGCGATTACGGCAACGGCAGCCGCCGCAAGGCTGTTTTGGGGCCGCGCTACGACGAGGTTATGGCGGTCATCAACGGGCAGGCCGAAACCGAGCAGGTGTACGTGGCGCAGAGCGGCGACACCCTTTCCGGAATCGCCTCAAAGTACGGCACGACCTATCAGGATCTCGCCGCCAAGAACGGCATCTCAAACCCGAATCTGATCTATCCCGGCATGCGCCTGGTTGTTTCCTAGGCCGCTCGTGGTATCCTAACGAAGATAATCGTGCCGATTGCGCACACCTCGGTTCGAGGAGATGCGCAAACGGTGCACCAACTTTAAAATGTGCGAACCCGTGCGAGTTACCATCGCACGGGTTCGTTCTTTTTTGACATTACATGAAGAAGACTCAATGCCCTTGCGCTAGCTAAACAGCTCGCAAACTTTTCGATCAGAGCAGGCTTTACTCAACATCTTGGTAGCCGCAGAGAGCATGACAGGACTTAGCCCACGCGCGAAACGCCCGCTCGGCTGCAAGTTCAAAGAAGGTTCAAGCGACAAAAAAGAAGGGGCCTCGCACAGGCGAGACCCCTTCGCACGCAAAATCAAACGTGTCTGTTACACGTAGAACAGGATGTCGTCGTAGGTCGGGACCGGCCAGTAGTCGGCGGCCACGATCTCCTCCATGGCGTCCACGGCGGCACGCAGCGTATCCATAGCGGGAACGACCTCGTGTGCATACACGTTGGCCTGCTCCTGTCCATCGAGGGCCTCGGCCTTCTGATGCACGGCGTCGAGCGCCTTGATGGAGTCGTTGATGGCGGTGATACCGTTGCAGAGCTTGTTGAGCGTGTTCTGCTCGCACTGCATGGCGGCCTCGGCACCGGCGGCACGAATAGTCTCAAGGCCCTTCGCGACCTTGGTGGCATAGGCAGTAATGACCGGGCGATAGGTACGACGTGCCTCGCGAACCATCGTGGTAGCCTCGATGTTCATGAGCTTGTTGTACTTCTCGAGCTTGCAGTCGTAGCGGCACTGGGCCTCGGCCTTGGTCAGGACGCCCGTCTCCTCAAAGAGCGCGATAGCCTTATCGGAAACAAAGGCGGGAAGAGCGTCGGCCGTGGTCTTGTTGTTGGCAAGGCCGCGCTTCTCGGCCTCGATGGGCCACTCGTCGGAGTAACCGTCGCCGGAGAACAGGATGCGCTGGTGATCGGTCAGCACCTTCTTGCAGTACTCGAGCGCGGCATCCTGGAACTTATCCTCGGGCGTACCCTCGAGTGCGTCGGCGAAGGACTTGAGCGACTTGGCCACGGCGGCATCGAGCACCAGGTTGGAGTCGGAGACGTTCTGCTCGGAGCCGCAGGCACGGAACTCGAACTTGTTGCCGGTGAAGGCGAACGGGGAGGTGCGGTTGCGGTCGGTGTTGTCCTGCATCAGCTTGGGCAGGGTATCGGCGCCCAGGTCAAGCACGCCGCGCGTGGCATGGACGGAAGCCTTGCCATCGATGATCTTCTCGACGACCTCGGTAAGCTGGTCGCCCAGGAAGATGGACATAATCGCCGGAGGAGCCTCGTTGGCGCCCAGACGATGATCGTTGCCGGCCGAGGCAACGGAGGCACGCAGGAGCTCCTGATAGTTATCGACGGCCTCAATCACCGCGGTGAGGAAGACGATGAACTGCAGGTTGTCGAGCGGGGTGTCGCCCGGGTCGAGCAGGTTCTCGGACTCGGTGCCGAGCGACCAGTTGTTGTGCTTTCCCGAACCGTTGATGCCCTCGAAGGGCTTCTCGTGCAGCAGGCAGACCAAGTCGTGACGGGAGGCGATGAGCTTCATCTTCTCCATCATGACCAGATTCTGGTCGATGGCCTCGTTGACCTCGCCATAGACGGGGGCGAGCTCATGCTGGCAAGGAGCGACCTCGTTGTGCTTGGTCTTGGCGGGAATGCCAAGCGCCCACAGCTCATCGTCCAGGTCCTTCATATAGGCCGAGACGGTGGGGCGGATAGCGCCAAAGTAGTGCTCCTCGAGCTCCTGGCCCTTGCAGGGAGCAGCGCCAAAGAGGGTGCGGCCGGTGATGACCAGGTCCCTGCGCTTGCGGTAAGCGTCCTTCTTGATCAGGAAGTACTCCTGCTCATCGCCCACGGAAGGAACGACCTTCTTGGGGGTCTTGCCAAACAGTGCCAAAACGCGCTTGGACTCACGCGAGAGTGCGGTCATGGAGCGCAGCAGCGGGGTCTTCTTGTCCAGGGCCTCGCCCGTGTAGGAGCAGAAAGCCGTGGGAATGCACAGAACATCGTCCTTAATGAAGGCGGGGCTGGTGGGATCCCAAGCGGTGTAGCCACGGGCCTCGAAGGTGGCACGCAGGCCGCCGTTGGGGAAGCTGGAGGCGTCCGGCTCGCCCTGGATGAGGTTCTTGCCCGTAAACTTGGTAATGGCGGTGCCGTCGTGGTTGGGCTCCAGGAAGCTATCGTGCTTCTCGGAAGTAATGCCCGAAAGCGGCTGGAACCAGTGCGCGTAGTGCGTCGCGCCCTTGGAGATGGCCCAGACCTTCATGGCATGGGCAACGGCGTTGGCCACATCCAGGTCGAGCGGCTCACCGTCCTCGAGGGTTGCAGCAAGGCGCTTCCAAATGTCCTTGGGGAGGTAGTCCTTCATGACTTCCTCAGAGAACACCATGGTCCCGAAGCGGTCAGTAAGTTCGGCCATACGGAACTCCCTTCGTATCGGCACCGCGTGAGAAGCGGTGTTGATTACTAACGAACGAGTCATAGATTAGGCTCGTCGTGTTTCCGCAACATTACCGTTATGTTGCTGTCACGAAACCAATCAATGAGGTTACCGCATCGCGGCGGCGTTGCCGCCCTCAACAGCCAATCAACTGTATAAATTGCAGACCTCCCCCCATGGTTTAGGGTGGTCAATCTAGGATGGGGCTCTATTAACTGGTATTTCGCATCAGATACCATTCAATATAGCCCCATCCTAGATTGACCGCCCTGCTATAGGGAATGCCGATAGTAGGGCATCTTTGATTGGTATCCCCAAATAGCGAGTGAAACTCCACCGTGACACAGCGGTGCTGTAGAATCCATACAACACATCACACTATTACGTATCTAGAGGAGCACGATATGCGCGTCGACGAGGTTTTTAAGCAGGCAGCATCCCAGGGAACCGCACCCGTTTCGTTTGAGATGTTCCCGCCCAAGGGCGAGCTTACCCTCGACACGGCTCGCGAGGTGGCTGGCAATCTGTGCAAGCTTTCGCCGAGCTTTGTCTCGGTCACCTGCTCGGCCGGCGGCTCGGGCAACGGTGCCACCACCGCCCCCATCGCGCATATGATTACGAGCGAATTCGATACCCCCTCGGTGGCACACCTTACCTGCGTGGGCCGCTCGCACGCCGATATCACCGCCAAGATCGACGAGTATCGCACCGCCGGCGTTGAAAACATCCTTGCCCTGCGTGGTGATCTTCCCGCTGGCGCGACCGAGGACGACAAACCCGCCTCCGACTACGCCTACGCCCGCGACCTCATCCCCGAGCTCGTCGACGCCGGCTTTTGTGTGGGCGCCGCAGCCTACCCCGAGGGCCACATTGCCTGTGAGGACCTCAACGCTTCGGTCGAATACCTCAAGCAAAAACAGGATGCCGGCGCGAGCTTCTTTGTGACGCAGCTCTTTTTTGATAACGAGTGCTTCTACCGTTTTCGCGAGCTTGCCGACAAGGCGGGCATCACCGTACCCATTACCGCGGGCATCATGCCGTTTATGGGCAAGTCGCAGATCAGCCGCATGGTCTTTATGTGCGGCGCGTCGCTGCCCTCCCCCGTCATCAAGATTCTCGCCAAGTACGAGAACGACCCCGAGAGTCTGCAGGCAGCCGGTGTAGATTATGCCGCCCGTCAGCTTTGCGACCTCAAGGAGCACGGCGCCGACGGTCTGCACCTGTACACTATGAATCGTCCTGCGATCGCCGCAACCATTATGGAGCGCCTGGGGTAATGGAAAAACCGCACATCGATACAGCCGCTGTCGAAGTGCCGGCCGACCTTGCGTCGCCGGCGCTTTATCGTATCGATGCCGCCCACCATCCCCGCGTCGATCGCGCCGAAATGTTGCGCTATCTGGGCTACGGCGGTCAGCAGATTGAACCCGAGTTGTCGCAGCGTATTGAGCTTGTCGTTGAACGTCTGGAACTGGACATTGAGCCCCGTGGCGTGCGCCGCGTGTTCGCCGTCGATGCCACAGGCGTCGATGAGCAGGGAGAGCCTTGTATTCGCTTGGTCGGCACCAACGTTGAGCTGCGCGGTCGCGACATCTATCGCCATCTCAAAGACGCCCGCTTTGCCGCGCTCATGGCATGCACCCTCGGCATGGACGCCGAGCGTCGTCTGCGCACCACGGGAGCCCAGCAGCCCCTGGAGGGAGCCGTGCTCGACGCCGCATGCTCTGCCTATGTAGAAGCCGCCGTCGAGCAGATGGACCAGCAGGTCAAGGCTGCGGCCGCCGCACACGGACTCGCCGGCAACTGGCGCTTTAGTCCCGGCTACGGCGACTGCCCGCTCTCGGCCCAGCGCTCGATCGTCAATGCGCTCAACGCCACGCGGCTCATCGGGCTTACCGTCACGCCCACCAGCCTGCTCATGCCCACCAAAAGCGTGACCGCGGTGATCGGTCTGTTTGACGGCGAGGTCCACGACGCCCAGAGCCGCCCTACCTGCAATATCTGCCGCATGCGCGAGAACTGCCGCTTCCGTGCCGCCCACACCACCTGCTATTCCAGCCATTAGGAGCTCATTGATGTTTACTCCGCTTATCACTCATGATCTGGATGGTGCCGCGCTGGCGGCGCCCGTTGATGCCGCACGCCGCGATGGCGCTGCATACAAGACGCGCACGATCGGCGACCTTCGCATTAAGGACGATCGCCTGCGCGCCGCCATCGAGGGCACGGGGCACCTGCTGTTCGACGGCGGCATGGGCACCATGCTGCAAGCGGCCGGCATGAAAGCCGGCGCCCTGCCCGAGCTGCTCAACTTTGAGGAGCCCCAGGTCATTACCGATATTCAGCGTCAGTACGTCGAGGCCGGCTGCGACGTGATCACCGCCAACACCTTTGGCGCCAACGCCCACAAGCTCGACGGCGCCGCCACCGTGGCAGACGTCTTTGCCGCGGCAGTCACCTGCGCCCGCGAGGCCGGCGCCCGCTACGTCGCCGGCGACATCGGCCCCATCGGCGCCCTGCTGCGTCCCCTGGGCACCCTCAGCTTTGACGAGGCCTACGACCTCTTTGCCGAGGAGGTGCGCGCCGGCGTCGATGCGGGTGTGGACCTCTTTATTATCGAGACCATGACCGACCTTGCCGAGATCAAGGCCGCCGTCCTCGCCTGCCGCGAGAACTCCGACCTGCCCGTCTTTGCCACCATGACCTTTGAGGAAGACGGTCGCACCTTCTTGGGCACGAGCCCCGAGGTCGCCGCCATCACCCTCGACGCCATCGGCGCCGACGTCCTGGGCATCAACTGCAGCCAGGGACCGGCCGAGCTCCGAGGACTCGCCGCGCGTATGCTCACCGTCACCGACAAGCCCGTTATGGTGCAGGCCAATGCGGGACTGCCCCACGTGGACGATGACGGCAATACCGTCTTTGATATCCAGGCACCCGAGTACGCCGAGGCCGTCGCCGGCATGATCGCCGACGGCGTGAGCGTCGTGGGCGGCTGCTGCGGAACCACACCGGCGCACATGGCGGCCTTGCGCACGCTTATCGACAACCACACGCCCAGCCCGCGTCACCGCAAACCCAGCATGTCGGTCACGAGCGCCCAGACGGTCGTGGACCTTCCCTGTGACGGCCACAAGATTGCCGTCATCGGCGAGCGCATCAACCCCACCGGCAAAAAGCGCCTGCAGCAGGCCCTGCGCGACGGCGACCTGGACTACGTCGTGAGCCAGGGCATCAGCCAGCAGGAACAGGGCGCCGACATCCTGGACGTTAACGTGGGCCTGCCCGAGATCGACGAGGTCAAGATCATCCAACAGGCGACCGAGCAGCTCCAGGGCTCCACGCTGCTGCCGCTGCAGATCGACTCCACCGACCCCGCGGCCGTCGAGGCAGCCGTGCGCCGCTACGCCGGCAAGCCCATCATCAACTCGGTCAATGGCAAACAGCAGATCATGGATGAGATCTTTCCGCTGGTCGCCCACTACGGCACCAACGTCGTCGGTCTCACGCTCGACGAAGGCGGCATTCCCGATACCGCCGAGGCTCGCTTCGCCATCGCCGAGCGCATCGTGGCCGAGGCTGCGCGCTACGGTATCGGACCGGACCGCATCCTTATCGACTGCCTGGTCATGACCGCCTCGACCAATCAACGCCAGGCTGAGCAAATTCTGCGCGCCATGTCCCTGTGCAAGGAGCGTCTGGGCGTCAAATGCGCGCTCGGCGTGTCGAACATCAGCTTTGGCCTGCCTGCCCGCCCGCTGCTGGGCTCGGTCTTTTTGGCCGCCGCCTTTGGCGCAGGTCTCGATGCCCCCATCATGAACCCGGGCTCCAAGCGCTTTATGGATACCGTCTACAGCTATCGCGTCTTGAGCGTTGAAGACGAGGGTTCGACCGGATACATCGAGCGCTACGCCGGCTGGACCGATCCGTACAAGATTGCCGCGAACCCGGCGGCGGCCCAGGCGGTATCGACCGACGCTGCGCCCGCTGCTGGCACCGCCGGCACCGACGGCAACGACGACCCGATTCGCCACATGGTCGTCTCGGGCCGCAAAGGTGAGATCGCGGCCGAGACCGAGCGTCTGCTGGCAGGCCACGACGCCATGGACCTCATCAACAACCACTTTATCCCCGCCCTCGACGAGGTTGGCGTCCTCTTTGACCAGGGCAAGTTCTTCTTGCCGCAGCTTATGGCCTCGGCCGAGGCCGCGCGCGTGGGCTTTGACACCATCAAGCGCCTGATGCCTGCCGGCGAGATTGCCGACAAGGGCAAAATCTGCGTGGCCACCGTCAAGGGCGACATCCACGACATCGGTAAGAACATCGTCAAGATGCTGCTCGATAACTACGGCTACACCGTCTTTGATCTGGGTCGCGACGTCGACCCGCAGGAGGTGCTCAAGACCGTGCGGGAGCGTGACATCAAGCTCGTCGGTCTTTCGGCGCTTATGACTACCACGGTCGTCGCCATGGAGGAGACCATCAAGCTGCTCCATGCCGAGGTGCCGGGCGTCAAGATCATCGTAGGCGGCGCCGTACTCACCCCCGAATACGCCAAGCAGATCGGCGCGGACTACTACGCCAAGGATGCCGCCGAAAGCGCGCGCATCGCCGAAGAGGTCTTTGGACAGTAACACAACGGAAACAACCGAGCACCAAAACGTGCCGCATGCGCCACTTGGCACGTGCGGCACGTTAAAATAGATAAGACTATGCTCGTTTTGGCAGATAGGAGCGCAAGGATGGCGATCACGCCCGCAGAAATCGCGGAAACCCGCGGCATGGTTGAGGAACAGAACCTCGACATCAGGACCATCACCATGGGCATTTCGCTCATGGGTTGCGGCGACGAGAACCTCGACCGCATGTGCACGAAGATCTACGACCACGTGACGCACACGGCTGAGCACTTGGTCGAGACCGCCGAGAATCTCGAGCGCGAGTACGGTATCCCCATTGTCAACAAGCGCGTTTCCGTCACCCCGGTGGCGCAGATCGCCGCATGCTGCAAGGATGAGGACCTCACCCCCATCGCGCACGCCCTCGACCGCGCGGCCGAGACGCTCGGCATCGATTACCTGGGCGGCTTCTCCGCACTCGTCCAGAAGGGCATCGGCGACGCCGACCGCCGCGTCATCCAGTCCATCCCCCAGGCGCTCGCCACCACGAGCTGCGTCTGCTCCAGTGTCAACGTCGCCAGCCTGCGCGCCGGTATCAACATGGACGCCGTACTTATGGCCGCCCAGACCATCATCGATGCCGCCAAACTCACGGCCGACCAGGATTCCGTCGGTGCTTCCAAGTTTGTCTGCTTTGCCAACATGGTCGAGGACTCCCCGTTTATGGCGGGCGCCGTCCACGGCGGTGGCGAGGCCGACGCCGTCATCAACGTAGGCGTCTCGGGCCCCGGCGTTATGGCCGCAGCCCTGGAGACACTGCCCGATTCCGCATCGATGATGGAAGTCGCCGAAAAGATTAAGCAGACTGCCTTTAAGATCACCCGCGCCGGCGAGCTCATGAGCCGCGAGGCCGCCCATCGCCTGGGCGTCGAGAAGGGCATTGTCGACCTGTCGCTGGCTCCCACGCCTGCCATCGGCGACTCCGTCGCGCGCATCCTCGAGATCATCGGCGTGGGCACCTGCGGTGGCCCGGGCACGACCTGCGCGCTCGCCATGCTCAACGATGCCGTCAAAAAGGGCGGCGTCATGGCCAGCTCCAGCGTGGGCGGTCTCTCCGGCGCCTTTATCCCCGTGTCCGAGGATGCCGGCATGATCGCCGCCGTCGAGGCCGGTGCGCTTTCGCTCGAGAAGCTCGAGGCCATGACCTGCGTGTGCTCCGTCGGCCTGGACATGATCGCCATCCCCGGCGACACCCCGGTCGAGACCATCGCCGGCATCATCGCCGACGAGATGGCCATCGGCGTCATCAACAACAAGACCACGGCCGTCCGCGTGATTCCCGCCATCGGCAAGGGCGTGGGCGACTGCGTCGAGTACGGCGGCCTGTTTGGCCGTGCACCCATCATGCCGGTGAACCCCAACGCCGGCACCGTGCTCGCCCACCGTGGCGGACGCTTCCCGGCGCCGCTGAACTCGCTCAAGAACTAGCTGAGGGGGACTGGCGAGGAGCCCCGGGGAGGGCAAATATATAAGGTCGCCTGCTCGGACAGTCCTGACTCGCACGGAGAGCACATTAAGTGCTCTCCGGCTCGTGCGGAACTCGCGATCGACCTTATATATTTGCCCTCCCCGGGGCTCCCGCACAACGGGACCTCGATTGAGTTCTATCCCGGTTGCAGTCGCTTCGCTCCTGCACCACATGGTCGATACGGCGGTTTGGCGTTGGATCGGTTCTTTCTGATATATGCTGGTTGCGGCTCTTCTTTTGGGAGGAGTCGCTTTTTTGTTGCTAGGAGGTTGGCCCGTGGTTGATGGGGATGCTCGCTCTGAGCTTCTTTCTGCTGATTGGAATGGCGAATGGATGCGCTTGCAAGCTGATCGGCATCGGGCTGATGATCCTTTTGAGTGGGATAAGCGGGCTCGGCATTTTCGGCCATTGGAGACTGCCCCGTATGCTCGGGATTTTATAAAACTGCTAGCGCTTGAGCCTGGTGAGTCGGTGCTCGATATGGGGTGTGGGGCTGGGTCGATTGCTATTCCGCTTGCTCAGGCTGGGCATCCTGTGATTGCAGCCGACTTCTCCCCCGCTATGTTGGGCACCCTTGATGCCGGCGTTGAGTATTACGGGCTCGAGGATCTTATTACACCGCTTGAGCTTGCTTGGGATGACGATTGGGATCTGGTTGGGCCGGTTGCCAAGGCTGTTGATGTTGCCTTTGCCAGTCGGTCGGTTACGACGACCAATCTAAAAGGTGCGCTTGCCAAGCTTGATCGTACGGCTCGTCGGCGTTGTGCTGTCACAATGGTCGCCAACTCCAGCCCGCGCTATGACCTGCACCTGATGAACGCCATCGGCGCCTCGGTTACCCGCAGCAACGGATTTGTATATGCCTTTAACATCCTTATTCAGATGGGGGCGCTGCCGCAGGTCACGTATTTTGAATCGCCTCGGCGCGACACCTTCGATAGTCTCGAGGCGGGCGTGGCGGACTTTTCTCGCATGCTCGAGCATGGCAACGAGGATAAGATTGACCGCCTGCGCGACTATATCGCCCACCACATGATCGAGAACCCCCATGCCGGCGAGCCGGGATTCAAGGGCGTACCGCAGGGACGCTACATGCTCGACCACGTCCGCAAGGTCCATTGGGCGTTTATTGCATGGGAGCCGGTCTCTGCGCTCCGCCCGTAGCCCATCTATAGCACGCATCGTCCACCCGCCCGGCATCCGCATTCTTTGCGAACTGGGCAAACGCGCTCCACACCACGCCGTTCCTGCGCTATCGTGGGACAGCTCACGTAGATTAAGGCCCCATTGCGGGGCGCCCCATACATAGAAAGCGAGAACCCATGGCACTGACAGGAGCCCAGGTCAAGCAGCTTCGCAGCATGGCCCATCACCTCAACCCCGCCATCATCATCGGTAAGTCCGATGTCAACGAGGGCACCGTCGAGCAGACGGTCGCCTACCTGGAGAAGCACGAGCTCGTTAAGTGCTCCGTGCTGGACGGCTCCAGCCTTTCTGCCCGCGAGGCCGCCGAGGAGCTCGCCGAGCGCTGCCACGCCGACGTCGTTCAGGTTATCGGCCGCAAGTTCTCGCTGTATCGCGAGTCCTCGCGCAAGGATATCGAGAAGATCAAGCTCGTCTAAAACCGGCTGGTCATACCGAGCAAGCCTGTGGGCGTCCGATTGATTCGGGCGCCCGTTTTTTATCGCTCGACAAGCACGCGCTTGAGCCTGCCTTCGACCAAGCGCTCATACAGGCGCCTTGTCTCCGGCTCAGGCACACCTTGAACCTGCTCTCTCAGGTGGTGCATGTGGCCGCTGTACAGCTCAACAACATCGCGGCGTCGTCCCGCTGCGCCGTAAACGCGCATGGCGCAGCGAACCATGTCCTCCCGCGCCGTCTCCTGGCGAAGCCCCGATTCCACGAGCCAAATTGCCGATTGCAGGTCATTTTCCTCGAGAGCGGCATTCGCTCCCCTAATCATGCAGTCGATGTACTTGGATTGCATAATGCGGCGCATGCGCGTAAAGAACGTGGGATTGCAACCGGTGGGAACATACAGCGGACCCGCGTAGAGCTGCTCAACCTTAAGACATAGCTCAATCAGGTGAGGCCCTCTCGCACCCATGCGGTTTCCCAGAATCTCGCGGCTCAGCTGATCAAAGAGTCTTACATCGGTCTTAACGTAGTCGCCGTTGAGCCCTATGCACTCGTTTTGGATGAGCACGCACGACTTGCCATCCGGCGTTGGACCCAAAGCCGAGCGCAAGCGCGATACCGTCGAATACAGATTGTTGCGCGCGGCGTTAAACTCGGCATGGGGCCACAACTCCATGGCGATTGTCTCGCGGTCGACCATGGCGTCCATACCCAACGCAAGGCGTTCGGCAAGCGTTGCCGCCTTTTTGCGGCGCCACATCTTATCCGTGATGGGAAAACCGTCGCGCTCGGCGCGAAACGCGCCAAACATGCGCATCTCAATATGGCCGATAGCATCGACAGCCTCAACCTCGCCCGCCTGGAACAGGTGCTCACTTTCGCCCTCAAAGTCATCGCGTAGTGAATACCGCGACAGCTCGCGCACCGGAAGCTTCTTGCGAATCCTGACGGCAGGCTCGCCCAGGCAATGCATCGCAAGACGCGCAAAAAGCCGATACGATGGGTCTAAAATCCCTGAGCGATTCATAGACATCCAGGCGGCAAGATCGCTATCGCGGCCCGCAGCGGCCAGATGCAGCGCCACGATCCAGGCTTCCGAGCCACCGACCTGAGTCTTGCTCATATCGAGCAGCTCCGCCTCTTCGCGAACCGATACCAGCGACGTATTGCGCAGATACGCCACGCGCTCCAGCAGCAATGCGTTTTCGCGCATGTACGTAATCGATTCGTCAGCGAGCTTGAGCACCTGAACCGCGCGGAACTTTGCGTTGACCGGCCGCCCCTCCGCCAGCGATTGCCAACCCTCCAGCAATAACCCAAACAGCTGAATTTGATTGTCGCGAACACGCACCGCAAAGCGGTCGAGCTCGCCAAATGCCACATCGTCGGTCACGGGCAAGCCCGCGAGCAGGCGCCGCGCTGCCAGCACCATGCGCAACCAAATGGATGGCGCCTTAAGCCCACGGATATCGAGTGCCTCGAGTATCTGAGCCATCTTGTCATCGCGCTCGTCGGGTTTAGTAAACGAGCCGTCGAACAGCTCCACCAGCATATGGTCGGCCTGTATGAGAATCCCCGCAATGTCGAGCTCGCAATCATAGGCTTTGCATACCTTGAGCTTCGCGAGAACATTGCCGTCTTCCGCTCGCTCGGTTAGGTGGCGCTTGACCTCGATATGCGCGGACAGCATGTCGAGCACCTCGCAGGATGTCTGTTCTTGCAAAACAGGGTTGGCGGGAAGCCCCAGGTCATTGTCGCCGTAAAAGGCGATAGTGAGCGCCTGGGCTATTTTCAGGGTAGCGGGGTCGACCTCGCGAGCCGCCTGGTCACCCGCACGTTCGATAACGGACGCCATATACCTTGCTAGCTTTGTATTGCACACGCTGACAGCCGCCAGATACACGCCGAGTGCCTCAGCGGGTGCCGGCTCTTGCTCCTGGCTTTCTGCATTGATCATCGCCGTCGCCGCACGGCAAATGTCCCCTCCGTGCCCGGTCAGGGCAAGATCGACCCCATACTGCCCGGCCAGCTCCAACACCACACGGCGGTCCAAGAATGCATCAGCCAGGTCCATGGCCAAATCGCATCGGCCTGCCTTAATCAAAATGCGAGCAGCCCGCGATACAAGTTCGGGACGGATCTCGGCAACAAGCTTTCGCAGCCTCAGGCGCGCGTTGTCCTTAGCGCCCAAACACCTAAAGGTGCGATCAGACGGTTCCACGCCAAAAATCGGATAATCGCGCACAAAGATGGACTGGTCGACCATCGAAAGCCTCACACCGCACGCCTCTAGCTCCGCAATGCGACCCTCGCCCATCAGTACCATCAAACAGGCAACGGTAAACAACAGGTTGTTCTCGAGCGATGCGAGATCGGCCAGCGCCGCACCGTACACGTTGACGATTTCGTTCTCGAGCAACCCGGCAACATCGCCCTGTCCATACATTCCCGTCTGCAGGGCAGATACCAGCTCTGGTACACCCTGTGTGAGCCGATAGAAATCAAGCGATGTGCTGATTGAGAACGCCGTGGCCCATGACGAATACTCGTAGGCGTGCACCTTGAGCATCTGTGCATTGACTTTTACAGAATCGCCCAGCCCGTGGATAAGCAATCGGTTGGAGGGGCGGCAGGCAATAAAGACCCCCGTCCCCGTAGCACGTAAGCTGCGGATTCGATCGATAAGGTCCTCGGTTTCGTGCTGCTCGAGATTGGGCACGTTGTCGATCGCAACGAGCGAATGAGGTTTGTCCTTAAGCTCATCGGCGACAACCTCGAGCTGCATAAAGAGCTCGCGTCCAATCGCGCGGTCGGCCTCGATAATCCGAACCGGCCCTCGCGTGGGGTCCGATTTAACCTCCTGCACGTATTGCAGCAACACCGACGTCTTACCAAACCCATCGGGCGCGTAGAGCAAAACAATTCCCGCCTTGCGCCCTTTAACGATGAGCTCATTCATCAAGCGATCGCGCCGCACCATATAGCCGCCGCCCGTCGACATCAACTCGAGGTCGTCAGTATTGCCCAGATCGTTTACCATGCTTGCTCCTCAACTCGACCATATGGACACCGTAGCTGCAGGACCATATGAGCCGCCCCGTGAATAGCGCGACTTAGAGTTTTTAATTGTCTGCCGGTACGTGTTTGGCAAGTTTTTGTACAGCGAGGCCCGATGGTAACTTATCTCCCGACCAATAGGTCTTTGCGCAGGTCAATGCGCTTGCCAGCATGTCCCATCCCATTTGCAGTGTAGCGTAGTCGGCTATTTTTATTTGAGTTGCGCAACTCGCCTACTCCTCGCTACCGCCTGCGACTCTATGGTGGCAAATATGCATAGTATCTGCTATAGAATGAATCTCATGATTTAGAACCAACTCGCCAAGCATGTGGCAAGGTTTCCGTCATGCATACGTTACGGCCTATGTCCACTAAAAAGGCCCCCGCAAAGCGAGGGCCTTTTGAAAAGCTATGTGAGATCGCTTGGTCGCGTTACTCGCAGAGCGAAAGAGCGGCCTCGTCAGCAACGACGACGCAATTGGTGTGGAGCTGCAGGATCGAAGCGGGGCACTTGGGCGTAACCGGGCCATAGCACATATCGTGCACGGCCTGAGCCTTGGCCTCGCCGTTGGCGACAACCAGGATCATGCGGGCATACATGATGGTCTGAGTACCCATGGTGTAAGCCTGGCGGGGCACATCATCGATGCTGTCGAACAGGCGGCTGTTGGCCTGAATGGTGCTCTCGGTCAGATCGACGCAGTGCGTACCCTTGGAGAAGTGGTCATCGGGCTCGTTGAAGCCAATATGACCGTTATTACCAATGCCGAGCAGCTGCAGATCGGGGTAACCGGCGGCAGCGACGATCTTGTCGTACTCGGAGCAGGCAGCAGCGGCATCGGGGTTGGAGCCATCGGGCACGTGCGTGTTGTTCAGATCGATATTGATGTGATCGAAGAAGTTCTCACGCATAAAGTAGTGGTAGCTCTGGGGATCGTCGTGCGAAAGACCACGATACTCGTCGAGGTTGTAGGTGCTGACCTCGGCAAAGTCGACGTCACCCTTCTCGTACCAAGCGGCGAGCTGCTTGTAGGCGCCAATCGGGGTGGAGCCGGTGGCAAGACCCAGCACGCAATCGGGCTTGAGGATAACCTGGGCCGAGATGATATTGGCGGCCTTGCGGCTCATATCCTCGTAGTCTTTAGCTTTAATGATCTTCATTACGCGTCCTTTCTCGTACAAGAGAGGCAAGGCTCTCCTTACAAGCACTTGCCCGCGGCCCGCGTCGGCCGCAACCAACGTGTGCGGCCACCAGGGCGAGGTCGCGTAATGTATGTGTCTCGTGTCTAGCCGCGTCGAGGCCCCTGCCCGTCCACGGTGACCCAAAGCTGTTTAGCTTCGGACAAATCCCATCTTGCCACGGAGGGCGTCCTCTTTCAAGGGCGCCCTCCGTAAACGTGTTTGAATTGTAGGCTAAAGGCAAAGCGCCTTGCTAGCGCTCGCGAGCGACGATGAGTTGGTCCATCTCCTCGACATGCTCGCCAACGGAACCCTTGATACTCGAGAACTCAACGGAGTTGCACACCAAGATGGGGACCGTCACATCGTAGCCCTCGGCAGCAATTGCCTCGCGATCGAACTCGATGAGCACGTCACCCTTATGGACGATGTCGCCCACTTGCGCATGTACGGTAAAGTGCTTGCCCTCGAGCTGAACAGTGTCCAAACCAACGTGGATGAGCACGTCCAGACCATCGACCGTGTTAAGCGCAACGGCGTGTCCAGTGGGAAAAATGGCCTCGACCTTGGCGTCTGCCGGCGCAATCACGCGCGTGCCAGTAGGCTGAATCGCCACGCCCTGGCCCAAAAGGCCGGTGGCAAACGTCTGGTCATTGACCTCGGACAACGGAATGACATCGCCCGAGATGGGAGCATCCAGCGTAAGGACTCGACCACGCATACCAAAAGACCTTAGGACTTTAGTGAACATGCTCCCCCTCGGACATACCAATCAATCAAAATAACCTTGTCAGTTTACCACTTGGCACCCGTATTTGGCCATTAGGGAAGTTCGCGCTTGACAACCTCGACGATATCGTCAACAACGCGCTGGGTCAGCTCGTGCGTCTCCGCCTCGGCCATAACGCGAACTAGCGGCTCGGTACCGCTCGGGCGCACCAAGATGCGGCCGCGACCGTTGAGCTCCTTCTCGGCGGCAGCGACGGCGTCCCAAATGGGCTGGCAATCGTCCAGGCCGGCCTTGTTGTCCGAATGCACGTTGACGAGCACCTGCGGGTACTTCTTCATGATGCCGGCAAGGTCGGTAAGGGTGCGGCCGGTGCGCTTGAGCACGGCCAGCAGCTGCAGAGCCGTCACCAGACCGTCGCCGGTGGTGTTGTGCTCCAGGAAGATGATGTGGCCGGACTGCTCGCCACCGATAACGGCACCGTCCTCGAGCATGCGCTCAAGAACATAGCGGTCGCCCACGGCGGTCTGGACCATCTCAAAGCCCTGCTCCTTCATTGCGATGGAGAAGCCCAGGTTGCACATGACGGTCGAGACGATCTCGGAGTTGGCGAGCTTGCCGCGAGCAGCAAGGTCGGAGCCGCAGATAGCCAGGATGTAGTCGCCATCGATCTCGTTGCCCTCGCTGTCCACGAACAGCACACGATCGGCGTCGCCGTCGTGGGCAAGGCCGATATCGGCGTGGGTACGCAGCACGAGCTCGCGCAGGGGCTCAAGGTGCGTGGAGCCACACTCGACGTTAATGTCAGTGCCGCAGTAATCGGTGTTGATGGCATGCACCGTGGCGCCCAGGCGCTGCAGCGCGGCAGGCGTGGTCTGGCAGGAAGCACCGTGACCGCAGTCGACGGCAACAACCAGGCCGTCGAGCTTAAGGCCGTCTAGCGTGCTGATGGCATGATCGACATAGGCCTTGCGGGCGTCCTTCATCTTGATGATGTGACCCACACCGGCGCCGGTCGGCAGCGTATCGGCAGCCATGGCCTCCTCGGACATGACCCAGGCGCTGATCTCTTCCTCGACAGCATCGGGAAGCTTCATGCCCTTGCGGCTAAAGAACTTGATGCCGTTGAACTCCGGCGGATTGTGCGAAGCGGAGATGACGATGCCGCCGTCGAGCTCGTTTTGGACGGTAAGCAGTGCCACGGCCGGCGTAGGAATAACGCCGCAGCAGTGCGGGCGGCCGCCCTCGGCCATAATGCCAGCAGTCAGAGCGCTCTCGAGCATGGTACCCGAAAGACGCGTGTCGCGGCCAATGCAGATGTCCGGACCAAGGAACTTGGTCGCCGCACGGCCAAGGCGAAACGCGAGGTCGCACGAAAGGTCGGCGTTGGCGACGCCACGGACGCCGTCGGTACCGAAGATGTTCTGGGGCATAGGACCGCTCCTTCCCAAGTGGGCAAAACGCAGTCGCCCACCCTAGTCGAAAAAGAAAAGCGGGACCCGCCGAGCAATCGGCAGGCCCCGCTTGTACATTGTATCTCGTAAGGAGATAAAACCTTAGCGCTTGGAGAACTGGGGAGCGCGGCGGGCCTTCTTGAGGCCGTACTTCTTGCGCTCGACCACGCGAGCATCGCGCGTAAGGAAACCGGCCTTCTTGAGGTCAGCACGGTAATCGCCAGCGTTCAGAAGAGCACGAGCGATGCCCAGGCGCAGAGCGCCGGACTGACCGGAGATGCCGCCGCCATCGCACAGAGCGATAACGTCGAACTGACCGGCGGTGTCGGTCACCTTGAAGGGAGCAAGGGCGTTCTCAACGAGCTGATGACGGCCGAAATACTGCTCGGCGTCACGCTTGTTGATGGTCACCTTGCCGGTGCCGGGGACGAGACGGACGCGGGCGACGGCGTTCTTACGACGGCCGGTACCCTGGTAGACAACGGTGTTCTCAGCCATCTTTAAGCCTCCAGCTCAATCTTCGTGGGGTTCTGGGCAGCGTGCGGATGCTCGGCACCAGCGTAGACCTTAAGCTTGGTCATCTGGGCACGGCCGAGGGTGGTCTTGGGCAGCATACCGCGAACGGCGCGCTCGATGACCTTCTCCGGGTGCTTCTCCATAGCCTGGCGGAAGCTCTCAGCCTTGAGGCCGCCGTTGTAGCCGCTGTGGCGATAATAGGTCTTCGTGTCGGCCTTGTTACCGGTAAGCTGGACCTTATCGGCGTTGATGACGACAACGAAGTCGCCGCAGTCGCTGTTGGGCGTGAACTGGGGCTTGTTCTTACCACGCAGGATCATTGCGATCTGGGTGGCAAGACGGCCCAGGACAGCACCATCGGCGTCGACGAGAACCCAGTTGCGCTGGACCTCGCCCTGCTTGGCGTAGTGAGTCGATTTCGAAATCACTTAGACTCCTCCATGTACAGTACGTGTTGTTACAGAGATTCACGGGGCTCTGCAAGTAACCCGTCCATATTACCCCGCTCGCCGCCCGAGTCAACAGGTATTTTGGCTCCGACCAGAGTTTCTGCACATGTCGTCCATGGGTCATGACGTCGCGACGCTAGCGCTCGACAAACGCCTCGATATCTCCCAGCAAACGCTTTGCCTCCTGGCGGCCCTGAATATACAGATCGAGCAGCTTTGCAGAATCGTGCTCAACGTGGCCGACCTCGACCGGCTTTTGCGGAGCAACGACCAGCGCGCGGCCCTCGCGCTCATACTTCCACAGATGCATGCGCTGGATGTTATAGCGGTCGTGGCGCGTCTCGATAGCCTCGAGCAGGTAGGGGTCTGTCTCTTATACACATCTGACGCTGCCGACGAACTCTAGGGTGTAGAT
>UROO01000002.1 GCA_900549555.1 uncultured Collinsella sp.
CGAGATAGGAGTCCGTCTCGTGGGCTCGGAGATGTGTATAAGAGACAGCCCGAAACCTGCGCGGGCAGCAGGCTCTCCAGAATCTTGACCTGCTCGGTCAGGTTGTCGGTACGCTCCTGGTCGGTACCGGCCTTAATGGACATCTCCAGCGTCTCGCTCGTCTGCTTAATCAGACGCTTGATCATGCTGTTGACGTCTTCCTCGGTCACGTCGCGGCGCTCGTTAACCTCGATGTTCTTCACCTCGGCCTTGACCTGGCGAATGATGGACAGGCGAACCTTATCCTTGGCCTTCATGGCGGCGATCATTTCCTGCTGCAGCTCTTCGTTGGTCATCTGCAAATCCTCCTCAATAGCGTGGGCGACACTCGCGCGGGCACCGCCCCATGATTACTCAGTCGTCGACGAATCGTCGGTCGAACTCTTGGTGATGCCCTTCAGACTCACGTTATAGGGCACGTCCTTGGGCATGGGGTTGACGGTGATGTCGGCGTCCTTCTTGTACTGCTCCAGCCACTCACTGTATGCAGTACTGGCCGCCTGCGTCTTCACCACGTTAGAGACATACTTCTTGATGTCCTTGGGTACCTGCTTGATGTCATCGACCTGGCTATCGACATGGAAGTAGTCGGTGCACTTGATGACATGGTAACCATAGGTCGACTCGACGACGCCGCTCACATCGCCCTTGTTGAGCCCCTCGAGCGCCGTCTGGTAGCTGTCGACGAAGGTGGTGAGCTTATCCCAACCCACATCGCCCTTCTTCTCCTTGGAGCCGGTGTCGTCGGAATACTGCTTCACGGCGTCCTCAAAGCTCAGCTCGCCGGAGTTGATCTTCTCCAGGCACTCCTGTGCCTTGGCCTTGGCGGCGGCCCTGTCCTCGTCGGATGCGTCGGAATCAACCTTGATCAGGATATTCGACGAGCGGCGGGCGTCATTGTAGTTAGACAGGTTCTCGTTGATGTAATCGACGATCTCGCTGTCCTTGGGCTTGCTGGTGGGCGCCACGGCGTCCTTAAGCTTTTGCTGTGCCAGGTTCTCCTTGAGCGAGTCCTTGTAGGTGTCCTCGGTATAGCCGTAGGTCTTAAGGGTCTTCTTAAAGGCCTTGGCACCGCCCGCGCTCTTGCACGCGTCCTTCCATGCCTTCTCGACCTCCTCGTCCGACACCGTCACGCCGTTTTCCTTCTGCGCCTGCTGGAGCAGAATCTGCTGCGTGTAGGAATCGATGAGCTGCTTGCGGTACTTTTTGGGCGTCAGGTCGTTGTCGACCAGATACTGCGCCCAGTCCTTGTCCTTGGTGTAACCGTAGGACGTGCGCATGCTCATGATCTGCTTGGTCACGGTGTCCTCGGTGAGATTGGTACCGTTGATGGTGGCGGCGACACCGCCGGTAAGCTTGTAGCTCGAGGTATCCTCTGCCTGCGACATGAGACCGGAGCATGCCATGGCCGAGACGGAAAGCAGCATTGCCAGCACGCCGATAACCACCAGGACGATCTTGACGGTCTTGGACACGTACGTCTTGCGCTGCTTCTTACGAGAGCTGGAGGCAGCGCGAGCCTGCTGCTCGGGCGTCGGCGCGGCCTCGGAGTTCTTTTTCTTGTTTGCCATAGTTGGCCTTTCGCATCACGAATCGAACAAACGCCATTGTGTCACAACGCGGACCCCGCGACACACCTGGTGCATGGGGGACAGGTTAATCTGCACCATTTTGGTGCAAAGGGGGCTGTTCTGGCTGTCGGCAGTTAGGGACATTCCTTTTCTGCCGGCACTTGGGGACTGTCCCTAACTGCCGGCAGAAAAGGAACGTCCCCAGGTGCCGGCTTTGTTCCACCTTAGAAGTGGCGGCGGATGGCGTCGACCACGCCCTGGGGTGTGGTCTGGCCGAGCACGTCGGCTGCGGCGTCGGCATCCATAAAGATATTCATGAGCGCTTGCAGGGCCTCGACCTGACCGCCCGGCTCGGCAATGCCCAGATTGATGATAATCTGCGCCGGCACGGGGGCGCCCATGCCCGCCATAGCGTTGAATGTCACGGGCACGGCAGGCTTTACCACCGCGATATAGGGCTTAGCCACAAATCCGGGATCAGTATGCGGGATGGCGATATTGGCCGCCGGCATGGCAAGGCCCGTGGGATAGGCGTCCTCGCGTGCGCGAACGGCGTCAAGCCAGCCATCGGCAATGTAGCCGCGCGGGGCGAGCTCGCTCTCGAGCTGCGCAAACACCTCGCCCGGCGTCGCACACCCCCAATCAAAAAACACCAGCTCAGGCGTAAACAGCGCTTCGTTATCCGTCATGCGCTCACCTCTCTCACCTAGTCACCTGCTAGTCATTGGGGACGTTCTTAAATGAGTAGTCATTCAAGAACGTCGCAGGCGACTACCAAAACAAAAGGTGGTCACGCGCGCCTTGGCGCCAATGACCACCCTGACTACTCGGCTAAATTGTACTGTGCGCCGCTAGCCGCGAGGCGCGTCAATTGCGACCTTGCCGCTCTCCAGCACGTGGACGCGGCCGTCGGCGAGCATTTGCACGACCTCGGGATACAGCACGTGCTCAATCGCGTGGATGTGCTCCTCGAGCGTGTCGACGTCCCAGCCCTCCTCAACAGCCAGCGCACGCTGGGCGATGATGGGGCCGTTGTCGTAGATCTCGTTGGCAAAGTGCACGGTCACGCCGGTCACCTTGACGCCGCGAGCAAACGCATCGTCAATCGCATGGGCACCGGTAAAGCTCGGCAGCAGCGCCGGGTGCAGGTTGACCACGCGGTTGGGAAACGCCGCCAGCAGAGGCGTGTGCACCATGCGCATGTAACCGGCCATGACCGCATATTCGCAGCCGCGCTCGAGCAGCTCATGCGCGATGATCTCGTCAGCCGCGATGGGATCGGCATAGACATCCTTGGACAGCGTGAGCGTCTGGATGCCCGCACGCTCGGCGCGCTGCAAGCCCTTGGCCGAAGGACGGCTCGACACCACAAGCTCAATCGAGGCGTTGAGCTTGCCGACGGCGATCAGGTCGATCAGCGCCTGCAGGTTGGTACCCGAACCGCTGATAAGCACGCCGATCTTAAGCGGCTCGGCCGTATCGGTGCCGGTCGGACGGGTGTAGGGCACAAAGCCCAGGCCCTCGGCAGCAGCCATCTGCTCGTTAGCGCTCATCGGAGTACACGACCTTACCGGAACCCTCGACGCACTCGCCCACGCGGAACGGCTTCTCGCCTAGCGCGACCAGAGCCTCGGTCACCGCGGCCTCGTCCTCGGGGGCGACGATCAGGCACAGGCCGACGCCCATGTTGAAGGTCTTGCATGCCTCGTTGGGCGCGAGCTCGGCCTGGCGCGACACGTAGGTGATGACGGGCGGAACGTCCCAGCCCATCTCGGCACCGTTGCGGGCGACCACGGCGTCGACGTCGTCGGCAAGCGCGCGGTTGAGGTTCTCGGTGATACCGCCGCCGGTGATGTGGGCGATAGCGTGCACCGGAGCGCCGCCGCGAAGCAGCTCAAGAACCGGCTTGACGTAGATGCGCGTGGGGGCCAGCAGGGCGTCAGCCAGCGAAGCGCCACCGAGCTCCTCGAGCGGACGGCTCAGCTCCTCGGCCTTAGCGGCGGCCTCGGGCGTGCCCGGCTTGATGCCGTCAACACCGATGACCTTGCGCACGAGCGAGTAGCCGTTGGAATGCACGCCAGTGGAGGGCAGGCCCAGGATGACATCGCCGGGGCGGACGTTCGCGGGGTCGAGCATCTTGGGACGGTCGACGACGCCCACGGTAAATCCGGCAAGGTCGTAGTCGGCAGGAGCCATGACGCCGGGATGCTCGGCCATCTCGCCGCCCACGAGCGCGCAGCCCGCGAGCTTGCAGCCATCGGCCACGCCCTTGATGATCTTTGCCATGTGCTCGGCCTCAATGTGGCCGATGGCAACGTAGTCCAGGAAGAACAGCGGCTCGGCGCCCGAAGCCAAAATGTCGTTAACGCACATGGCGACCAGGTCCTGGCCCACCGTCTCGTGACGGTCCATGATCTGGGCGAGCACGAGCTTGGTGCCTACGCCGTCGGTACCGCTGATCAGGATCGGGTCTTCCATATCCTTAAGTGCGGCGGCCGAGAACAGGCCACCAAAGCCACCGATACCGCCGATGACCTCGGGGCGGTTGGTGTCCTTAACCATTTGCTTAATAGCGTCGACGGCGCGACCGCCCTCGGCGGTATCGACGCCGGCATCCTCATACGTCACATGCTTGCTGTCGCTCATCTGAGCCTTCCTCTCCCACTACCGTCCGCCGCCCGGGCGCCAAACGGTGCTCATAGTTGCGTTCATTTCGGCGCGCATTCTGGCAACGCGCGCCGCTCAATCAACAAAACAGCAGGTAAAACCTACCAAAATAAGCCTGTCCCCAAATGGCAGGTTTTAAGCCTCGCCGTGCTTCTCTTCCCAGCTGCGGTCATCGTATTTCTCGACCACGGCGTCGTCGTCAAAGTGCAGCGGCTTATCCAGGTTGCGGGGCTTAAAGCCCTCCATGAACTTGTCGCGGCCAAAGCTCTCGGGAATCGCCACGGGATAACGGCCGGTAAAGCACGCATCGCAGTAGCCGCCCTTGGGCATGACCTTCAGCAAGCCCTCAACCGAAAGGAAGGCCAGCGAATCGGCGCCGATATACTCGCAGATCTCCTCGACCGTCTTGTTGGCGCTGATGAGCTGCGACTGCACGTCGGTATCGATACCGTAGAAGCACGGCCAGATGACCTCGGGCGAGTTGATGCGGATGTGAATCTCCTTGGCGCCGGCATTGCGCAGCATCTTGACGAGCTGCACCATGGTGGTGCCGCGTACGATGGAGTCGTCGATCACGACCAGGCGCTTGCCCTCGATGTTGTCACGCAGCGGGTTGAGCTTCATACGCACGCCCATGGCGCGCAGCTCCTGCGTGGGCTCGATAAACGTACGGCCCACATAGCGATTCTTGATGAGGCCCTCGCCAAAGGGAATGCCGCTCTCGTGCGAATAGCCCTCCGCGGGCGGCAGGCCGGAGTCGGGCACGCCGATGACCAGGTCGGCCTCGACGGGCTCCTCATGTGCCAACTGACGACCCATGTCGTAGCGGCAGGCGTAGACGCTCTTGCCGTTCATGATGGAGTCGGGGCGGGCAAAGTAGACCTGCTCAAAGATGCAGTTGGCGGGCTCTTCGGCTGCGGGCACACCCTGCTCGGACACCAGGCCCTCGGCGCTGATGCGCAAGATCTCGCCGGGACGGACATCACGGACATACTCGGCACCCACGATATCGAGTGCGCACGTCTCGGAGGCAACGACCCAGCCGCCGGCGCGCGTGATATGGACGGCGGAGTCGGCCGTCGAGGCTCCGTCTTGCGAGGGCAGCTGCGAAACAGAAGCTGCGTCGGCCTGGTCCAGGCCCTCGTCCACGAGCTTGCCCAGCACCAGCGGACGAATGCCGTGCGGGTCGCGGAAAGCGTAGAGTGCCTGCTCGTTGATGAGTGTCATGGCGTAACCGCCGCGCACGAGCTCCATGGTCTTGCGAATGCCCTCGCGCAGGTGGCCCGTACGCTGGGTGAAGTAGCCGATAAGCTTGGTCGCGACCTCGGAATCCGAATTGGAGAGGAACGGCACGCCCAGCTCGATCAGCTGACGGCGCAGCTCGTCGGTGTTGACCAGAGTGCCGTTGTGAGCAAGTGCGATGATGACGCTGTTGATGGTAGAAAGATGCGGCTGCGAGGCTTCCCAACTCTTGGCGCCGGCAGTGCCATAGCGCACGTGGCCCACGGCCAGCTGGCCGGAGAGCGTCGACAGGTCGGCATTGGAGAACACGCGATCGAGCAGTCCCAGGTCTTTACGAACCATAACCGTGCCACCATCGCCCACGGCGATTCCCGCCGATTCCTGGCCGCGATGCTGCAACGCGCGCAGACCAAAGTACGTCAGCCGAGCCACATCGCGATCGGGTGCCCACACACCAAAGATGCCGCATTCCTCATGCAGCTGGTCGGAGTCCGGATCATACGTCGACATGGTCGTCACCTGTCCCGTGGCACGCTCGGCCGCGCGGATGGTTTCTTGAGACATGGCATCCCCTCAGAGCCTCGTTATTTGGCGTTACCCGCCCTATTATACGCACGGTAAGACAAGCACTCCCGCGCATGAGCAGCGCTTTTTAAAAGCCCACCGAGCTTATAATCCGTTTTGCGGCCAAACATTTTATTGGGAAACCTGCCCGCGGGACCAACGGTCCCGTATGCTTCCGTCGCGACGCGTCTCGCCCACCGTTAGGGCTTACATTGCTGCAATTGGG
Organism: uncultured Collinsella sp.; assembly: GCA_900549555.1. Taxonomy (GTDB): domain Bacteria; phylum Actinomycetota; class Coriobacteriia; order Coriobacteriales; family Coriobacteriaceae; genus Collinsella. Next base: position 6,310 of record UROO01000002.1, read on the forward strand.
ACGTTCGTCCTGTCTTTTAGCAGGTCGGCGGCGTATCCTGTAACCTAGGACAAAACGAGAAAGGTTCTGTATGGATCGAAACGAACTCGACCCCAGCGTCCCCAGCGCCACGGAGGTCAAGAAGATCCCCCTCATCATTAAGGTGTATGCCGCCCTGTGCATCCTGTCCGGCGTGGGCACGCTCCCGTCGGTCGGCGCCTTTATGTGGCAGGTCATCACCGCACTCATCAACGGCAACGCCGCCGCCAAACTCGGCGACAACACGCTCGTCGCGGTCGGCCTTATCGTCGCCGGCATCATGCTCTCGGCGGCGAGCGCGGTCATCTTAATCATCTTCGGCCTGGACCTCATCAAGGACCAGCGCCGCAACGCCGCGCGCCTGTCCTATATCCTTATCGCATTTACCGTCATTGAGCTTTTGGTCGACGTGATGCTCCAGGGTATCGGACCGTTCTTGCTGCGCCCCGCCATCCAGCTCGGCATCCTCGTCGCGCTTTCGGCCACCGTCGACCCCACGCTTCGTCAGGAGCGCGAGCTGCAGCGCCGCCTGCAGGAGATGCTCGATCGCGACGCCGCCGCCGAGGGCATGCTCGGCCGCGATGAGACCGGCGAAGGCTACATCAAGCTCAACTACTTCAACCTGTTCTGGGTATTCTTTGTCTGCTGCGTGCTGGGCCTCATCCTGGAGGACATCTGGCATATGACGGTCGACGACCCGGGCGTCTACCAGAACCGCGCCGGCATGCTGTTTGGTCCCTTCAGCCCCATCTACGGATTTGGTGCCGTACTCATGACCATGGTGCTCAACCGCTTCTACAAAAAGAACCCCATCATTATCTTTTTGGTGAGTGCCCTACTTGGCGCAAGCTTTGAGGTGTTCGTGGGCTGGTTTATGCAGACCTCTTTCGGTGTGGTCTCGTGGAGCTACTCGCATATGAAGCTCTTTGGCATGCCCGATCCACTCGCCGTGCTTACGGGCGGACGCACCTGCACAGGCTTCGCCTGCCTGTGGGGCCTGGGCGGACTCATCTGGATCAAGCTGCTGCTGCCAAGATTGCTCAAGCTCATCAACATGATTCCCTGGAAGAGTCGTTACTCAGCCACCGTCATCTTTACCATCATCATGCTGGTCGACGGCGTCATGACGCTGCAATCGCTCGACTACTGGTATCAGCGCGTCAACGGCACGGTCAACGATATTCCCGTTGCGCAGTTCTACGGCACGTACTTCGATAATGAATACATGGAAAATCGCTTCCAGAGCATGACCATGAGCCCCAAGGACGCCACACGCGTATAGCGCTGGCGCTGCTGCAGGTCGGTTCCAGCGGGCTTTTGCTATAGATGAGCTCGGGTTGATCGGAAAGCCCTATGCCTCGCGCTCGACCTCGTTCACACATTCATTCTTGACGGTGCCGACAAGCGACTGCAGGGCATCGACCACGTGCGGACGAATGTCTCCGCCAATGAGCACGAGCATGATGTCATCGCCCACGGAAAGCTCGCCGCTTGCCAGCCACACGCGCACATAGCCAATACCCGGCATCGCTCGCGTCGCCTCGATGGCAGACCGCACCTTTTCGGCATCGTAGCCAAAGACCATGCCGCCCACCTTGTGACCCGGGGCCACGCCATCGGTCTCGACTCCGCGCACCTCGGCCTTGGGCGTCGCGCGCACCACACCGTTATGCGTCAAATACATACCGCACGCAGGAGCCGACGGATCGGCCTTGGCCTCGCGCAGCCAAGCATCAATCGAAGGCATCGTTTTGCCATTCTCGAGCATCATTTCCTCCTTTTACCGTCATCGAGCAGCTCATTTGGGACGGGGCTCTTTTAGCTACTCTTAACAATCTATTCCTCGACCGGCGTGAGCACCATGACGGCGCGCGTATTGCTAAATGACAGCGAGCGACAGGTCACGAGCGTCACGACCTTGGTTGCCGAGGCAGCGCGATCGCCTGCATCACTCGCCACTGCCGAAGCACCGTCAAGCATCTCGGACAGGTAGTTCTTGAGTCCGTCGTCGCCCTCAAAATTAGGCGTGCGCGCCTTGGCATACGTGTCCTCGACGACCTTGGTCGCCAGCGGCCGCAGCTTATACGTTGCATCGCGCGTGATGTAATACACGTACTCGATGCTATCGAATGTCGCCTGGTCGGTGGTGTCCGAAATCACGTTGAACATCGACCCGTCATTCATATGGTGGCCGTAAATCGTGGTCTGCTGGTCAACCATTCCCGGCGCAGCATCATCGCTATCCAGGAAAATGGCCCCGGACGCATTGGCCGTACCGTCGAACAGCGTGTTGAGGTATTTGGAGTTGTTGTTGGTCTGCACCACGGGATAGTTGATGTTGGTTCCCGGCACGTAAATCCAACCCACAATCTCGGGGTTTGTCTGAGCAAGCGCATCGAAGTCGATAATCGGCACGCCGCTGGCGTCCTTATCGCTTACATATTGCTTCTCGATTTTCTGGTATGAATCGCTCGCCTGCTTATAGCCAATCTGAGCATTGATAAAGATGGCGGCGGCGGCGACAATCAGACCGATGCCCACGATGATGAGCAGAATGGGGATGATGGAGCGACGTTTCTTGCGCGGCGGCTCGGTGTAGCTGGACGGAGCGCCGCTCGGCTGCCTCGTCGTCCGGGTCCGCTTCTTTGCCGTGCCATATGACGAGGGGCGATACGCAGCCGGCGTATCCTGACGGCGATGGGACGTCGGCGTTACGGGGCGCGGCGCACGAGCCTGTTGAGGAGAGGATGCCCGACCCTGCTGCATGGAGCGGGCCGATCCCGCCTTGGATGGATCGGGGATCTGAGAAGCCGAGAAACGTTTTCCCTGATAGTCGGACATGACTCTCCCTATGATTACAGCGGAATGGCAAGCCGCTTAGGCGTCGGCCATCTCCTGCTTCATTTTCTCGATAACCTTGCGGTACTCGGGGTCGCAAGCACCCAGAATCTGCGTGGCATAGATGGCGGCGTTCTTGGCGCCGTTGATGGCAACGCAGGCCACGGGCACGCCCGAAGGCATCTGCACCATCGACAGCAGCGAGTCCATACCGCCCAGGTCACTCGTCTTCATAGGCACGCCGATAACCGGCAGCGGCGTAAACGCAGCCACGACACCGCCCAGGTGAGCAGCCTTGCCGGCGGCAGCGATAATCACCTTGATACCGCGATCGGCAGCAGTCGAGGCCCACTCGTGGACCTTCGCCGGCGTGCGGTGTGCGCTCGCAATGACGAGCTCATAGGGCACACCGAGTGCCTCGAGCTCGGCGGTGCAGCCTTCCATAACGCCCAGATCGGACTTGGAACCCATGATGATCCCGACAACCGGCTTTTGATCTGCCATAAACAAAGACCTCCTGTTGAGAGCGGTGACGCGGCGAATCCGCGACCCTTAACTACTGAGAGTAGTATAGCTGCTCCCGTCCCTGCGGTCCCCGGGTGCCCCGCGGCGGGCTGGGTTTTTATCTTCGCTCCCCTTGCTTCGCAAAGTCGCTCAGACAATAAACCCAGCCCGCCGCGGGGCACCCGGGGACCTACCGGGAATTGCCATGACGTACGTTGGCTGAATTATTAGTGTGGGCCCCGCCGTTCGTTCGAACGGCGGGGCCCACACTCATTTTCTATTTAGCCCTAGTCATCGCTCGAAGTCCCTTCGGCAGCACACGGTCCCACCGAGTCACCGCAGGCCGGGGCGGGAGGGGCTGAGTTTCCTCCTGAGCGACTCTGCTTGCAGCCGGAGCGAAAGGGGGAAATCTCGGCCCCTCCCGCCCCAGCCGGACAACTCAACCTACACCGTGTGCTGCGGCAGGTCCTGCAGGGCGATGACGTCCATGCCCATGTCGTTGGCGCTGCCGTGACCCTGCTGGTCCTCGCGCACGGCCTCGATGGCACTCACGTAGGTGTTGGCGGCAGACATCGCCGTCACGCAGGTCACACCGCGACGCACGGCCTCGGTACGTAGCAGGTAGCCATCGCCACGCGAGCCCGGGCCGTACGGCGTGTTGATGATCACCGCAATCTTGCCATCGGCGATGAGGTCGCCGATGTTGGGACGCTCGCCGTCGTGCGGGCCGCTGATCTTCTCCACGACTTCGCACGTCACGTTGCCGCCGCGCAGCACGCGCGCCGTACCCTCGGTGGAGCAGATATCAAAGCCCAGGTAGCGCAGGATACGGGCGACCGAAAGGATATGACGCTTGTCGCGGTCGCACACGCTGATGAACACCTTGCCGCAGCTCGGATCGGGCAGTTTGTAGTCGATCGCCAGCTGCGTCTTGGCATATGCCTCGGGATAGCTCTTGGCGATACCCATGACCTCGCCCGTCGACTTCATCTCGGGCCCCAGGATAACGTCGGCACCGGGGAAACGACCCCAGGGCATAACGGCTTCCTTCATGCAGAACCAGTCCAGCTGACGCTCGTCGCTCGGCAGGCCCAGGCTCGCGATGGAATCGCCTGCCATGATACGCGCCGCGCACTTGGCCAGCGGCACGCCGGTGGCCTTGGAGATAAACGGCACGGTACGGCTGGCGCGCGGGTTTGCCTCGATCACGTAGACGGTCTCGCCCTTGATGGCGTACTGCACGTTGACCAGGCCGCGTACGCCCAGCGCCATCGCGATGCGGCGCGTGGTCTCGCGAAGCTTTGCCTGCAGGCTCTCGCTAAAGCTGAACGGCGGGATGCACGTCGCGGAGTCGCCGGAGTGAATACCGGCCTCCTCGATATGCTCCAGAATACCGCCGATGTAGACCTCTTCGCCGTCGCACAGGGCGTCGACATCGGACTCGATCGCACCCTCCAGGAAGCGGTCCAGGTACACCGGGTAGTCGGGGCTAATGCGCGCAGCCTCTGCCATGTAATCGCGCAGATGCTCGGCATCGTAGGCGATCATCATGCCGCGGCCGCCCAGCACGTAGCTCGGACGCACCAGCAGCGGGTAGCCGATGTGCGCGGCCACGGCCTCGGCCTCCTCAAACGAGGTGGCCTGGCCCGCCGGCGGATACATAATGCCCAGCTTGTCGAGCAGAGCGGCGAAGCGCTCGCGGTCCTCGGCAAAGTCGATGGCATCGGGCTTGGTGCCCATGATGTTGACGCCACTCTCCTCGAGCATGCGCGCCAGCTTAAGCGGAGTCTGGCCGCCGAGCGTCACCACGACGCCGTCAGGACGCTCAACGTCAATGACGTCCATGACGTCCTCGTAGGTGAGCGGCTCAAAGTACAGGCGGTCGGATGTGTCGTAGTCAGTCGAGACGGTCTCGGGGTTGCAGTTGACCATGATGGTCTCGAAGCCGCGGGCCGCCAGCGCGTAGCTCGCGTGCACGCAGCAGTAATCGAACTCGATACCCTGGCCAATGCGGTTGGGGCCGGCGCCCAGAATCATCGCTTTGGGCTTGTCCGCCGGCGTGGTCTCGTCGGGAGCCACGCACTTCTTGGCATCCGGGCTCGTGCGGTAGATGTTCTCGTACGTCTTGTAGTGGTATTCCGTGGCGCTCGAGAACTCCGCAGCGCAGGTGTCGACCGTCTTCATGCTGGGAACCACGCCCAGACCCTTGCGGTAAGCGCGAACAAAACGCTCATCCGAGCCGGTCAGCGCGGCAATCTCGGCATCGCTCGTTCCATACTGCTTGAGCAGGCGCATCGCGTCGGCGTCAATGTCCTCCACGCGCAGGCCGCGAACGCTCTCCTGGACCTGCACCATATCGTTGATGCGGTTGAGATACCACGGATCGATACCGCAGATGGCGTGGATGCGCGCAACATCCCAGCCACGGCGCAGGGCCTCGACCACAAAGAAGATGCGGTGCTCAGTCGGGGTGCCCACGGCCTGGGCGAGTTCATCGTCGCTCAGCTTATCGGCGCCCTCCTTGCCACCGGCGCAAATACCCTGGTGCCCGTCCTCCAGCGAGCGCATGGCCTTGCCAAAGGCCTCCTCAAAGGTGCGGCCGATCGCCATGATCTCGCCCACGGCCTTCATGCGCGTGGTGAGCGTGGGGTCGGTGCCCTTGAACTTCTCGAAGGCAAAGCGTGGCACCTTGACCACACAGTAGTCGATCGTGGGCTCAAAGCAGGCGGGCGTGGCCTTGGTGATGTCGTTGACGATCTCGTCGAGCGTATAGCCCACGGCCAGGCGAGCGGCGGCCTTGGCGATGGGGAAGCCCGTGGCCTTGGAGGCCAGCGCGGACGAACGACTCACGCGCGGGTTCATCTCGATGACAATCAGGCGGCCGGTCTGGGGGTTCACGGCAAACTGCACGTTAGAGCCACCGGTCTCGACGCCGATCTTCTCCAAGATAGCGAGCGAGGCGACACGCATGCGCTGATACTCAAGGTCGGAGAGGGTCTGCGCCGGCGCCACGGTGATGGAGTCACCGGTATGCACGCCCATGGGGTCGAGGTTCTCGATGGAGCACACGATGATGCCGTTGCCGGCGTGGTCACGCATAACCTCCATCTCGTACTCTTTCCAACCCTCGATGGATTCCTCGACCAGAACCTCATGGGCAGGCGAGAGTTCAAGGCCCTGGCTCACGATGGAGACGAGTTCCTCGTGAGTATGCGCGATGCCGCCACCGGCGCCGCCCAAGGTAAAACTCGGACGCAGCACGCAGGGATAGCCCACGCGCTCGGCGATGGCCTCGGCGTCTGCCACGCTGTAGGCATAGCCCGAGCGCGCGACCTCCAGGCCGATCTCGGCCATGGCCTCGTTAAAGAGCTTGCGGTCCTCGCCGCGCTCGATGGCGGCAAGGTCACAGCCGATCATCTCGACGCCGTACTTGTCGAGTGTGCCGTCCTTTGCCAGCTCGACGGCGGCATTCAGACCGGTCTGGCCGCCCAGCGTGGGCAGCAGCGCGTCCGGGCGCTCTTTCTTGATCACACGCTCGATAAATTCGGCGGTGATGGGCTCGACATAGGTGCGGTCGGCTAAGCCCGGGTCGGTCATGATGGTCGCCGGGTTGGAGTTGACCAGGATGACCTCAAAGCCATCCTCCTTGAGCACCTTGCAGGCCTGGGCGCCGGAGTAATCGAACTCGCAGGCCTGGCCAATGACAATGGGGCCCGAGCCAATGACGAGGATACGCTTGATGTCGGTACGTTTAGGCATGTTTAAAACCTCCTAGAGAGGCTGACTCAATGTTTTGGAAAAGTCAGCGAGGGTGCAGCTGGTGCATCAGGTTGCCGTGATGCGAGGGCGCGCTGGGCTTATGCCCGCGCGTCCGAAGCAGAACGGCAAGATGATGTGCCAGATGCAGCCGCAGCGTCGACAGGTCCGCCGTTCGGTAGAACGGCGGAACCACTATCGGCGAAATTCCAGCCGGCAAGGCGGTCCTTGGCGGTATCGATGTCCAGATAGTTCTCCTCGCCGTCCATGAGTCGCGTAAAGGCGGTAAAGAGATAATGGGCATCGGTGGGGCCGGGCGATGCCTCGGGGTGATACTGGACCGAGAAGCACGGCGCGTCGAGCAGCTGGATGCCCTCGGCGGTGCCGTCATTGAGATTCACATGCGTCAGGCGAATGCGGCCGAAACGCTCGTTCATCACGACCGGCGCGATACCGCGGCGCACCCAGGCACGCAGATCGCCATCGGCCGCGTGCTCGGTCTCGCCGCCCGAAAGCTCGGGAACAAGCTTGCCCAGGCTGGGGAACAGCAGGCCGAAGCCATGGTTTTGTGCGGTAATCTCCACGCGGCGACTGACCAGATTCATAACCGGCTGGTTGCCGCCACGGTGACCGAATTTGAGCTTTTCCATCTGGGCGCCGCACGCCAAGCTGATCATCTGGTGACCAAGACAAATGCCAAAGATTGGCACCTTGCCGATCAGCTGCTGCACCTGCTCGTAGGTCTCCACCACGGCATCGGGGTCGCCGGGGCCATTGGACAAAAAGACGCCATCGGGATTCATGTCGAGCACCTGCTGAGCGGGCGTATCCCACGGCACGACGGTGAGGTTGCAGCCGGCACGGACCAGGCCCTCCAGGATGCCGCGCTTGACACCGCAGTCGTAGGCGACCACTTTGTGGCGGGCAGGAGCGACAGGGGCAAGCGCAAAGTCATGCGTAGCGGGCAGGTCGCTCGCGGCAAAAGCGTGGGGCTCAGGGCAGCTCACGGTCTTGACCAGGTTCTCGCCGACCAGCGTAGGCGCGGCGGACAGGCGCTCGGCAAGCTCGTCGACGTCAAAGATCTCCGTCGAGATTATGCCCATCTTGGAACCGTTGTCGCGCAGGTGGCGCACGAGAGCGCGGGTGTCGACGCCCTCAATAGCGACGATGCCGTGTGCACGCAGGTACTCCGGCACGCTGACGGTCGAGCGCCAATTAGAAGGCGTGGCGCACATGTCATGGACGACCATGCCGCGCATGGCAGGAGCGCTCGCGGGGCGAGCGGTATCGCCGGCGAAGGCCGACTGGACATCGGTCTCGTCAATGCCGTAGTTGCCGATCTGCGGATAGGTCATGGTTACGATTTGGCCGGCATAGCTCGGATCGGTCATGACCTCAAAGTAGCCTTCGAGCGACGTGTTAAAGCAGACCTCGCCGGTTGCGGTGCCCTCGGCACCGCATGCACGGCCATAAAAAATGGTCCCATCCTCAAGATACAGGATGCAGGGACCGCAGGTGCCCTTGCTGGTTTTAGCCAGCATACGCTGACACAGCTCGCTGGGCGCGACGGTGCGGGCGGCAGCGCCCGCAATATGGTTGTTCGCCATAGTTCTCCTTCCCGGTCTCACAGGACCGGCTTAAAGGTGTGTAGTTAGGCCTCGCGGTATTCTAACCGCAAGCATCGCCCATGGCATTAATTACATAGAATTGTTTACAAAATGATAATTATGACTTCCTGTGCATAATGATTTTTCTGGGACGGGGATTAAAAAATCATTCTGAAAGCAGGGCTTTGTCGCCAACTGCATACATGACAGAATGATTTTTTAATCCCCGTCCCAGAAAAATCATCCCGCGTGGGCTTGCGGCTCACGCGGGATGACATCGTTCTATGTGGCTGCGGACTACTTTTGCTTGTCCTGCTCCAGCAGCTCGGACGGCGTGCGATCGGGCTTTCCGCCGCGGAAGATCTCTCGACCGTGCAGACGATGCTCAAGATCGCGCTCGGCCTGCTCCTCCGTGATCTTGGTCTGGCTCACCACCGGGTCCTCGATAAGCGACGAAACCGAGTTGACCTGTTTTTGAATGCGCTCGGCAATGGTGTCGTCCATGCTTACGATGCGCATCTTCCAGTCGATACTCGTGGCGTTGGACGAGCTCTTGGTCCAAACGAACGTCAGGATGGCGCTTTGGTGCCCCTGAGCAGGAAACATGCCAAAGAAGGAATCATGCTGGACCCTGCTGTCCTCGTCGATATAGGCGTGAACGTTATACACCACGCGGTCGATCTTGTCGTTGAGCAGGGCATTGGTTGCGAGCGCCGCCGCCTGAATCTGACCGTTGGACAGCAGCTCGAGTTCATTGGCAGAAGACGTGTCCAGCACCGTCACCTCAACCGTGCCCGTGCGCTCATCTGCCTCGTCGACGGTAAAATCGAGCGGGAACTGCGTAAAGCCATTGCCCCATTCAAGTCCACCCTTGAGCGCGGTCGAAACGGTATCCACCGAAACACTTTCGGAAAGGTTCGCGGTATTCAGACGTCGCATCACGCCGTAGCCAATCTGCATGCCAACAATCAGCACCAAAATGCCGATAACCACGGCCATGGCGGTCTTCGTAATGGTATGGCTCACCTGCGAGCCCGAAGGGTCGTCCTCGGACAGCGGGTCGATATGTTTTGCTTGGCTCGCGCGATCCTCGCTGCGCAGCCGCGCCAGCGTCGCCTTGTCACCGTGCTTTACGGCGGCCTCTTTCTCGCGCATGCGCTCGGTACGCTTTTTGGCAAGCGTAGGATCCAAGACGCCGGATGCATCGATTTCGGAGAATAACTCCGTCACTTCTTCCGGAGTCAAAGGGTTCTTATCAGCCATGATCTTCCTGTCATATCAATCAGTCGAGCTCGTGCGCACGCGCACCTTCGAACTGCATTCGATAGTAACGGGCATAGGTGCCGCCACGGGCGAGAAGCTCCTCGTGCGTGCCACGTTCCACAACGCGACCATGCTCAACGGTCGCAATCTCGTCAGCATGCTTAATAGTCGAGAGACGGTGGGCGATGATGATCGTGGTACGGCCGCGTGCCAGCTCTTCGAGCGACTCCTGCACCGCTTCCTCGCTCTCGTTATCCAGGGCACTCGTCGCCTCATCCAAAATAAGGATCTTGGGATTCTTGAGAAAAACGCGCGCGATGGCGACGCGCTGCTTTTGACCACCCGAAAGACGGCTGCCGCGCTCGCCCACCACGGTGTCGTAGCCTTGCGGAAGCGATTCGATAAAGGTATCAATATTGGCGCGGCGGGCCGCTTCGGCGATCTCTTCTGCCGTGGCGCCCGGCTTGCCGTAGGCGATGTTCTCGCCGATCGTTCCATCAAACAGGTACACATCTTGCTGCACCAGGCCGATGGCACGGCGCAGACTATGCTGCGTCACGTCGCGCACATCCTGGCCGTCGATGCTAATGGAGCCGGCGGCAACGTCGTAAAAGCGCGGCAACAGCGAACAAGTCGTCGATTTGCCGCCGCCCGAGGGGCCAACCAAAGCGATGGTCTGACCGGGCTTGATGGACAGGTCCATGTGGTCGATAACAGGGCGTCCGTCGGCGCCGCGCTCGCCCAATTCAACATCCTCGTAGCTAAAGCACACGTCGCGGTACTCCACAGCACCAGCCGTCACCTGCAGATCCGCAGCACCCGGCTTATCCTGAATATCGGGGACAGTCGAGAGCACCTCATCCATGCGGTTAAAGCCGGCGATGGCTTTCTGATACGTCTCAGCCGAATTGACGAGTGTCTCGAGCGGCGTGCAGAACAGCGAAATGTAGAGTGCGAAGGTTGCCATATCGACCGCCTGCAGCTGACCCTGGGCAACGAGCCAACCGCCTAGCAGCACCACGATCACATAAAGCACTCCCGAGAGCAGGCCATACGTCGCGGTATAGACGCCCATGGCGTGATACATGTTCTCCTTGGACGAAAGGTAGCGATTGTTCGAGGCGCGAAACTTAGAGCGCTCGGTCTGCTCATTGGCAAAGCTCTTGACCACACGCATGCCCGCCAGCGAATCCTGCAGCTGCGCGTTGATGCCGCTAATCTTTTTGCGGTTATCGCTAAAGACCTCGCGCATGCGCATATTCTGCCAAAACATAATGACCGCGAACACCACCGTCACCACAGCCATGGCGAGTGCGAGCACCGGCGCGATGGTAAACAGAATCACAAACGAGCCGATGATCTCGATACCGCAGATAATGATCCATTCGGGCACGTGGTGCGCCGCCTCGCAGATATCGAACAGGTCATTGACCACGCGGCTCATCATGTCGCCCGAGCTGTTGCGATCAAAGTACGCAAAGCTAAACCGTTCGTACTGATCGAACAGGTCCTCGCGCATTTTGGACTCCATGCGCGCGCCCATCACATGACCCCAATAGCTCACAAAATAGCGGCAGGCGCAGCGGATGACATACATCAGCACCAGTCCCACCGCGATCATACCGAGCGCCTGCATAATGGCAGCCTGACCCTGGGTAAAGAGCCCGCCGGTCAGATTGCGCAGAATGATAGGAAACGCCAGATCGATGGCGGCGAGCACCAAAGCGCAAACAGTATCGGCAACAAAAAGCCCCATCTGGGGCTTGTAGTAAGAAAGAAACCTCTTAAACATGCAGTCCTCGGAGAGAGATAGATAGCGTGAGAAATCCGTTTGAACCGGTCGGGCTGAAAACAAAGCATTCCAGCAAGCATAACGCCGATGTTCTGGCAGCGTCAGCGAAAACGTCCCTAAGCGAGCAAGGTGCCTTGAAAGAGGAGCGACGCGTACTTCGGTACGCGAGCGACGATTGAAAGGCAGATTGCCGCTTAGGGGCGTTTGCAGCGTCGACTCGTTACGCGGTTTGGTAAAACCGCGTAACCTAGAGTTCCGCTCCACCCAAACGATGAGCAATGCTGTCGCAAGCCAAGGCACCCACAACGGTCTTGGCATCCTCGATCTTGCCGTCGAGCACGGCATCGATCAGCTCATGCAGCGGCACCAGGTCGACGTTGACAAACTCGTCATCGTCGGGGTCGGGCGCATCAAACTCGAGCTTGGTGGCCAGGTAGATGTGAATGATCTCGTCGCAAAAACCGCAGGTCGTGACAATCGACGTCAAAAAGCGAATGCGACCAGCCCTAAAGCCCGTCTCCTCATGTAACTCGCGCTTGGCGCAATCGAGCGGGTCCTCGCCCGGATCGAGCTTGCCGGCGGGAATCTCGACCGTCACGCGGTCGATGGCGGTGCGATACTGACGTACCAGCACGATCTTGCCGCTCTCGGTCAGTGCCACAACGGCCGCCGCGCCCGGATGGCGAACGATATCGCGGGCGCTGCGGTGACCGTTGGGCAGCTCAACCTCAAGACGGTGGACGTCGAGGATCTTGCCCTTCCAGGCGCACTCCTCCGAAAGAATCTTCTCGTGCAGCAGGGCGTCATGCGGGTCTTCGTCCCCCAGCACCAGCGCCGGCTCGTCAGCGACCTCGCCACCAGGCTCGCCCTCGGCGTGCCCATACACGCGGCTGTCCTCTTCGACGATCTGCGCGTCCACGAGCTCTTCGTTCTTCTCGTCCATCTGTCTCATTCCTCTCGGATTTTAGGCATCCCAGGCATCGCGGCCGTGCAGTGCGCGCAGGCCAATGTCGTGACGCAGGGTCTTGCCCTCAAAGTTGATCTTCTCGCAGGCCTCGTAGGCAAGGTCGCGAGCGTTCTCAAACGTATTGCCCAGTGCAGTCACGGCGAGTACACGACCGCCGTTGGTCACGAGCTTGCCGTCCACCACAGCGCTGCCGGCGTGGTACACCGTCACGTTCTCCATGGCCTCGGCATCCTCGATACCGGTAATGACCTTGCCCTTCTCGTAGCTGCCGGGATAGCCCGCGCTCGTCAGGACAACGGCCACGGCCCACTCGTCGCGCCAATCGAGCTCAACCTGATCGAGCTCGCAGTTGGCGCAGGCAAGCATGACCTCGACCAAGTCGTTCTTAAGGCGCGGGAGCACGACCTGCGTCTCGGGATCGCCAAAGCGGGCGTTGAACTCCAGCACCTTGGGGCCGGCGGGGGTAAGCATAAAGCCGCCGTACAGGCAGCCGCGATAGTCGATACCCTCGGCAGCGAGCTCTGCCACGGTCTGCTCCATGACCTTCACCATGGTGGCGTGCTCCTCGTCGGTCACGATGGGCACCGGGCTGTAGACGCCCATGCCGCCCGTGTTGGGGCCCTTGTCGCCCTCGAGCGCACGCTTGTGATCCTGCGAGGTGGCCATGGGACGCACGGTCTTGCCGTCGGTAAAGGCCAGCAGCGAGCACTCGGGGCCGGTCAGCATCTCCTCGATGACCACCGTGTTGCCGGCATCGCCAAAGGTGCCGCCAAAACACTCACGCACAGCCTCCTCGGCCTGCGAAAGCTCGGTTGCCACGATAACGCCCTTGCCTGCGGCCAGGCCGTCGGCCTTGACGACCAGCGGAGCGCCCTGCTCGCGCACATAGGCAAGAGCCGAAGCCTCGTCGGTAAATGAGCCATAGGCTGCCGTCGGGATACCGGCGCGCTCCATGAGCTGCTTGGAGAACAGCTTAGAGCCCTCCATCTGGGCGCCCTCGGCACCCGGGCCAAAGCACGGGATGCCCGCCGCGCGGACGGCGTCTGCAACGCCCGCCACGAGCGGAGCCTCGGGGCCAATCACCACGAGTCCGCATCCATGGCTCTGGGCAAACGCCGCCACGGCCGCAGGATCGCAATCGTCGAGAACCACATTCTCGCCGCAGCTCGCGGTGCCGCCGTTACCCGGCGCGATGTAGAGCTTGCCGGCGCGCGGTGATGCTGCGAGCTTGGCTGCCAGAGCATGCTCGCGGCCGCCGCTGCCCAACAACAGGATGTCGATGGTTTGAGTGTCCGCCTTCAAGGGTGCCTCCTCTATGGATTACCGGCCCGCTCCGCGCGGGCCCATTACAAGCAAATATACCCCTCGGCCGCCCATCTGGGCTGCAAAGGGGTATATCGCAATAACCAAATAACGCCGATTACTTCCAGAATCGGTTGATGATCTGCTCGCGACCGGCGCCAACGCCAATGAACGTCACGCGGGTGTGTGCCAGATCCTCGATAAACGCCACGTAGTCCTGAGCCTCCTGCGGCAGCTCATCAAAGCTGCGGCAGCCGGTGATGTCGCACTTCCAGCCAGGGAGCTCCTCGTAGATGGGCTTGGCATGCTCAAAACGCACCTGGTGCTCGGGCACGCTCGTGTAGCGCTCGCCGTCGACGTCATAGGCAACGCACACCTTAATGGTGTCGAAGGCCGAAAGCACGTCGAGCTTGGTCACGGCGATGTCGGTGAGGCCGTTGACGCGCGAGGCATAGTTGGCGATAGGGCCGTCAAACCAGCCGCAGCGACGACGGCGACCGGTGGTCACGCCGTACTCGTAGCCCTCCTCGGTCAGCGTGTGGCCGGCCTCGGACTCATAGGAAAGCTCGGTGGGCATGGGACCCGAACCGACGCGGGTGATATAGGCCTTCATGACGCCCAGCACGCGGTCGACGTTCTTCATGCCGACACCGGAACCGGTAATGGCGCCGCCAGCGGTGCAGTTAGAAGACGTCACGTACGGATAGGTGCCGTGATCGATGTCGAGCAGAGTCGCCTGGGCGCCCTCAAACAGCAAATCCTTGCCCTCATCGATCATGTTGTTGAGCAGCAGGCTCGTCTCGGTGATGTAGGGGCGCAGGCGCTCGGCCATGGGCAGGTACTCATCGCAAATCTGATCCACGGTGTAGGTGGGCAGGTTGTAGATGAGCTCCAGCTCGGGGTTCACGCGGGCAAGAGCGGTCTCCAGCTTATCGCGGAACAGTGCCTCGTCCAGCATGTCCTGCATACGCAGGCCGATGCGGGCCATCTTGTCCTGGTAGCACGGACCGATGCCGCGCTTGGTGGTACCGATGTTCTTCTTGCCGAGCTTCTGCTCAAAGGCGCCATCCAGATCGATGTGGTACGGCATGATGACATGCGCGTTGCCGCTGATCTTGAGATTCTTGGTGGTGATGCCATCGGCCTCGAACATGTCGATCTCCTCAAGGACAACCTTGGGGTTGACGATGCAGCCGTTACCGATTACCGACACGTGGTCGGAATACATGATGCCGGAGGGCACCTGGTGCAGGCCGTACTTCTTGCCGTTGACGACGATGGTGTGGCCGGCGTTGTTGCCGCCCGAGTAGCGCACGACGGCATCAAAGTCGCCGGCGACCAGGTCGCAGATCTTACCCTTGCCCTCATCGCCCCACTGGGCACCGACCAAAACGGTTGACGGCATGTTTACTCCTCACATTCATGGACTGTCCGCGCACCGCAAGCGCGCAGAAGCACAAAACATTCCCAGTATACCCGTGCAACGGGCGCCTGTCCTACTCCTCGGTATGCGCCCCATCAAGCTCATAGAACTTGGTGGATGCCGGCAGGAACATCAGGTCGACGTCGCCGATCGGGCCCGAACGGTTCTTTGCCACGACGATACGCGTAACGCCCTCGTCGGGTCGGTCGTCGCGCGAGGCCTCGGCCTCGTCGGCGGATCGGTCCAAGAACATGACGATATCGGCGTCCTGCTCGATGGAGCCCGATTCACGCAGGTCGGACAGCTGCGGGCGCTTGCCGGTACGGGATTCAACCTGACGCGACAGCTGCGACAGCGCGATCAGCGGAATCTTGAGCTCCTTGGCCATAATCTTCAGGCCACGCGACATCTCGGAGACCTCGACGGTGCGGCTCTCGGAACGACGTCCCGGCGGGGGGCTCACCAGCTGCAAGTAGTCCAGGATGATGATGGCCTTCTCCTTGTTATGGAGCATGCGGCGGCTCTTGGCGCGAATCTCGGTCACCGTGGTGCCGGGTGTATCGTCAATCAGAATATCGAGCTTGGACAGCGTCTGCGTGGCCTCATTGATGTTGGCCCACTGCTCGGGGCTAATGCGACCCGTACGGAAGTCGCTGATCGAGATCATGGCATAGGCGCAAATCAGACGCTGGGCAATTTCCTTGCCCGACATCTCCAGCGAGAAGAAGCCGACGGTATAGCCAGCGGCGGCGGCATTGAGTGCCAAGTTCAGGGCGAACGACGTCTTACCCACGGCGGGGCGGGCGCCGATAATGATGAGCTGGCCCTCGCGGAAGCCCATGAGCATACGGTCGAGCGACGGGAAGCCCGTGGGCACGCCTGCAGCCTGACCGCCAGCCTTGCACACTTCCTCGGCCTCGTTATATGCCTCGACCATAAACTCGGTCAGCGTCTTGTAGCTCGACTTAACCTCACGCGCCGTGACCTTGAGCAGCTTGCTCTCGGCCAGCTCCACGACCTCTTTGGTGTCGGTGGGGGCGTTGTAGGCCAGCGCGTTGATCTCGTTGGTGGCGCCAATCAGCTCACGCAGCATCGAGTCGCGACGAACGATGGCGGCATGGTGCTGCCAGTTAACGAGCGACAGAGTCTGTCCCATCAGCTCCAAAATGTACGCCTCGCCGCCCACGGCATCGAGCTTGTTGATGCTTCGCAGGTAATCGATCAGCGAGATAGAGTCAATGGGGATACGACTGTTATACATATCGACCATCGCGGTATAGATGGTCTTATGAATGGGCCGGTAGAAGTCATCGGGCTGCAGCTCGACTTGGGCCTCTTCGACCACCTCGGGCGATAGCAGCATAGCGGCCAGTACGTTGGCCTCTGCATCTTGGTTTTGGGGGAGACCCAACTTAGAGCCACGGTCCTCGACCGTCAGCCCCGTCTCCCTATCGTCATATGCCATGAGCGTCCTCATTCATATCGCTTGCGAGCATCCATAGTATCAGCCGCGGCTATAAATCGAGCCGCGGCTTGGCAATCATCACCGAACCAAACGGATGAACGGTCCCATACACGGGACCGCATCTCAATGACTGCCACGACACTCACCCAGCGCAAAAAATAAAAGGGCGCCCTGGTCTCCCAGAGCGCCCTTCTTAGAACAAGATTGTTGCGTTGCAGCAAATGCTACTCGGCAGCAGCCTCGGTCTCGACCTCGGCGGTCTCGGCCTCGGCGACCTCAGCGGTCTCCTCAACCTCAGCCTCGGCAGCGAGCTCCTCGGCGGTAACGCCAACGAGAACGACAACCTCGGCCTTGATCTCGCGGTACAGCGAGATAGCAACGGTGTGGGCACCGGCAACCTTGATGGGCTTGCCGAGCTCGACGCGCTTGCGGTCGATGTCCATACCGAGCTGATCCTTGATGGCGTCAGCGATCATAGCGGCGGTAACGGAGCCAAAGAGGATGCCCTCGTCGCCAACCTTGACGTCAACGGTGACCTGCTTGCCCTCGAAGGCAGCCTTGGTCTCGTTGGCGGTAGCCAGACGGACGGCCTCGCGCTTGGCGATGTTGTTGCGACGCTCGTCAAGCTGCTTGAGGTTGCCCTTGGTGGCGGCAACAGCGAGCTTCTTGGGGAACAGGAAGTTCTCAGCGTAACCCTGAGCGACCTCTACGACGTCACCCTCGCCGCCCTTGCCCTTGATCTCATCGAGAAGAATAACCTTCATGATGCGTCTCCCTTCTTAGCCGCGGTCGCGGTTGCCACGAGAGGAAACCACGGGGACGGTGTACGGCAGGAGAGCCATCTCGCGGGCGCGCTTGATGGCGTTGGCGATGTCATGCTGATGCTGCGTGCAAGCGCCAGTGACGCGACGGGGCTTGATCTTGCCACGGTCGGTCATGTACTTACGGAGAAGCTGAGTGTCCTTATAGTCGATGAACTCAGTGTTCTCCTTGCAGAACTGGCAGTACTTACGACGCGGCTGACGTGCAGAATAATCATTAGCCATGTCAAAATACCTTTCGTTTGGCAACTTCGGCGAGCCGAAGCCGCCTCTCACTCAAAAATAGGTGAACAACCCTTAGAACGGGATGTCCTCATCGTAGACGTCGACCGCGGGCGGCGTAGCCACCGGTGCGGCAGGACGCGCTGCGGGCGCGGGAGCTGCGGGGGCGTAACCGCCCTGATCGTAGCCACCCTGGCCACCACGGGAGCTCATAAACTCGATCTCATCGACGATGACCTCAAGCTTGCTCCTGCGCTGGCCGTCGCGCTCCCAAGAGCTGTAGCGCAGCTTGCCCTCGATCGCGACCTTGTTTCCCTTTGCCAGGAAACGGCTCACGGCCTCGGCGCGGGTGCCGAACATAGTGCAGTCGACAAAGTTGGGATAGTCCTCCCACTCGCCAGTCTGCGCATTGCGGCGACGATCGTTCACGGCGACGCCAAAGGACAGAACCTGGGTTCCGCCGGCGGTGGCGCGCAGCTCGGGATCGCGGGTGAGGTTACCGGTGATGTTCACTCGATTGATGCTCATAACTCACTACTTCCTCTTGGGGCACAAGCCCAGTCCAAAACGACAGTCTTACTCCTGGTCGTCGCGACGGACGATCATGTGGCGGACCACAGCGTCGGTGATGCGCAGGACGCGATCAAGCTCGGCGATCTGGGTAGGATCTGCGTGGAAGTTGATGAGGGTGTAGTCACCATCGGTGAGGTCGTTGATCTCGTAGGCGAGCTTGCGCTTGCCCCACTCGTCAACGGAGTCGACCTTGCCAGCGCCCTCAGCGATCGTGGTATCGATACGCTTCATAACAGCGAGACGAGTCTCGGGGTCGAGCGACGGGTCAACAAAGAACAGCAGTTCATAAGCCTTCATATTGTCACCTCCTCTGGGCAAATGTGGCTTCAGGTCGTGAAGGTGCGCCTGAAGCAGGAAAAGACTTGGTAATAATATCTTTCAACCTCCCAGGCTGCAAGAATATGCAGTTACAACCTCATGACCTCCACATATGCCCATGCTTACACGGCTCTTCATGCGTATTCCAACCAAATGCTGACCAAGAGCTTGACGAATTCGATAGCAAGATACGCTGCGGCGAGGACAACCTGAGTCAAACCGCAGGTCGCCGATTGCAGGGTTGTGGTCGCGAAATGCATACCACCGGTTCGATCGATTGCCTCAAAATTTTTAAATTCGCTGCCGCGTCATTGGTGAATACCTATTTTGAACAGGTCATCGAGCGCGATCCTGCTGGTCAGGATGCTTTTTTAGTACGTATCCGGCACATGCCGGATACGAGCGCGGAGCGAGCGGTTTAAAAAATGCCAAGTTTTCTGTTTGCACTTTTCGATTCCTCGTGTATACTGACTTTCGCATTTAACGGAGAGTTGTCCGAGTGGCCGAAGGAGCACGATTGGAAATCGTGTAGGCGTCAAAAGCGTCTCCAGGGTTCAAATCCCTGACTCTCCGCCAGTTAATTCCAAAGCAGGCCTTAGTGCCTGCTTTGTTTTTACCCCACGCGGAGGGGTGGCAGAGTGGTTGAATGCGGCGGTCTCGAAAACCGTTTGGCCTGTATAAGGTCACGAGGGTTCGAATCCCTCCTCCTCCGCCATTTTGGTTGAGAAAGCTCCCAGGAATGGGGGCTTTTTTTGTTTTGAGTCCCTAACAAGCAAATACGGCGGAGGAGGAGGGATTCGAACCCGCCAGGGCGCGGAGCGTAAAGAAAACGCGCCGATGGCGCGTTTTTAGCGCAGCGCGGTCGGCGTAAGCCGACCGGATAAACTTTGAGCTCTGCTCAAAGTTTAGACATCCCTCCTATTCAGCCACGCCCCCATCGCGTTCAGCATCAACCCAGATCCCCAAACATGTACATCACCCTCCAAAAACGATATTTTTCGACATCTTTGGAGGCTGATGTACATGTTTGGAACCCATGACCGTACCCAGTCCCGACCGTTTGCCGAGCAATAGGGTCGCAATCGTCGCCGAACATGTACTATGTACGGGCATTGTCCAATCCCGTAACTCAAAGGACCCCATCTTGCCCGTCGTCGCCGCTATAACCGTTACCTCACATGCCTCGGATGCCATGGTCGCCATCCCATTTTGGCTCGAGATGTTCGCCGTTGTCGCCGCATCGATCTCGGGTGTGCTGGTTGCGCGCGAACACAAGCTCGACCTAGTGGGCGCGGTCGCACTCGCGGTAGTCTGCGGTCTGGGCGGCGGCCTTTTGCGTGATATGACACTCCAGGTCGGCAACGTCTACATCCTCAACCAGCCAATGGCGCTGCCGCTCTCCATCGCCACGGCGGCCATCATTTACATCTTCCCGGCAATCGTCGATAAGCCCGACAAACTCATCCCCCTGCTCGACATCATCTCGGTCGGCATCTATGCGGCAACCGGCGCAGACAAGGCACTGGCCTACGGATTTGCACCCGTCGTTTGCATCATGATGGGCTTCTTCACCGCGGTGGGCGGCGGTATGCTGCGCGACGGCTTTATGGGCGTGGTTCCGGGCATTTTCCAACGTACTAACTTTTATGCCATCGCCGCCATCGCCGGATCGGCAAGCTATGTGTGTCTCGTTATGAGCGGCATCGTGAGCAATGTCGCCGCGCTGGTCGTATGCGTTGTCGTGACCATGGGTCTGCGATGGCTCTCACTGCGTTTTGATATCAAAAGCCCCACCGAAGAAGACATCGCGCGCTTTTTGCACCGTAAAAAGTAGACAGCACGGCACGACCCTTCGAAATGCAACCGAGAGATTCTTTTAGAGCGCTCGCACGTTGGGTACCCTGTTAGATATATGCCGAGTATCTAACGAAGGATTCACTATGCCCTGCAACCTAGAACCGTCGACCAAGCGCCACAAAGCGCAGGCCCGCATCGCCCTCCTATTCGTACTGATTGCTCTTGCGCTGACCGCACTTCCTACGGCGTCGTTCGCCGGCACAGACACCGCGGGCAACGTACTCGCAACCGAAGCTGACTCAAATCCGTCTAGCGCCGAGGGCGACCTGTACTGGGCTGGCCAAAGCCTTAACCTGGACGATGCCTCCATCGACCGCGATATTATCGCGGCAGGCGACAGCCTATCGATTCGCGACTGCGCCGTAGGCGGCGCCGTTCGCCTGGCGGCACGCACCATCGATATCTCCAAAACCGCAATTGATGGCAGTGTAACGGTAGCCGGTCAGCATGTCGTGCTCAACACCGGTAGCACCGCCAACTGTTTTTACGCGATGGGCGATACTGTTGCCCTGCGAGGCTCCACCAAGTCGGCAGCGCTCGCGGGCAGTACGGTAACCATCGACGGCACCGTCGATGGCGATGTCGAGATCTGGGCTGACAAACTCATCCTGGGCAAAAACGCCCGCGTCACCGGCACGGTGAACGCCCACATCTCCGAGGATCCCGAGCGGGCCGAGGGCGCTCAGGTCGGAGCCCTCAAGATCGACCGCACCGAGAACGAGGACACCTCAACGATTAACGACACCATCGGCGGCATCGTCGCCGCGGCGCTTTCTACCTGCTTTGTCGCGATCCTCCTCGAGCTCGTCTTTCCGCGCGCGACCGCCAGCGCCGCCGGCATGCTTCGTCAACGACCCACCCCTCTGTGGGTGAGCGGTCTTTTGGGCACGGTGGTCGCCGTTCCCGCCGTCCTGTTGCTCATCATCTCGATTGCAGGTCTGTCGCTCGCCGGAGCCCTCATGTGCGCCGTGATCGGCATCGCTCTGGTCTCGGCGGCATTTACGGGCACCGCGATCGCACGCATGATCGGACACAGCCAGAACCGCTACGCCATGGCCGCCGTGGGCGGTATCGCGGCGGGCGCACTCACGGCACTTCCCCTTATGGGCAACTTTGTCAGCGGAGTGGCCTTCGTCTTTACGCTCGGCTACGTCATCCAGATCATCTGGCGCAATGCCCGCCTCAAGCCGCAGCAGGCCGCCAACACCCCGGGCCTTCCCTCCGCCTAACCGCCAACCACCGCAAAGGGGCCAGGTACCTTTGTGGTGGTGCAGACCAGCTCAATCCCTGTACACTAAAAAGGGCGCCGACCGCAATGGTCGGCGCCCTTTCTTGTTAGTCGCTATAAAGCTCAGCGCTTATTTGTTGACCTGACCGGCGCGGACGGCGGCCTTCTTGCGGTCGGTGGCATTGAGCAGACGCTTACGCAGGCGGATGTTCTTGGGAGTGATCTCCACCAGCTCATCGTCGGCGATGTACTCCAGCGCCTCCTCCAGCGAGAAGGTGCGGGGCGGCACCAGCTGGACGGAGATATCGGAGGTCGAGGAGCGCTGGTTGCCCAGGTTCTTGGTACGGGCGATGTTGACGACCATGTCGCCGGCCTTGCTGCGCTCGCCCACGATCATGCCCTCGTAGCACTCGGTGCCCGGCTCAACGAACAGCTGGCCGCGCTCCTGCAGCGTGCCCAGAGCATAGGCAACGGCCTTCTCGGTGGTCATGGAGATCATGGCGCCGTTCTGACGGTTGCCGATCTCGCCGGCATAGGGGCCGTACTCCAGGAAGGTGTGGTAGAACACGCCCTCGCCGTGGGTGACGTTCATGATGCGGTTCTTAAGACCCATGATGCCGCGGGTCGGGATCTTAAACTCGAGGTGCGTCACGATGCCCGAGGTATCCATGCTCGTCATGATGCCGCCGGAGGTGCCGAAGACCTCAACGACCTTGCCCGAGTACTCATCCGGGCACTCGACGACGGCCTGCTCGACGGGCTCCATCTTGTTGCCGTTCTCGTCCTTCTTAAACAGAACGCGGGGACGGCCGACCTGGAACTCAAAGCCCTCGCGACGCATGGACTCCATCAGAACGGACAGGTGCAGGATACCGCGACCCGAGACCTCGACGCCGCTCTTGTCCTCGAGC
Source organism: uncultured Collinsella sp. (assembly GCA_900549555.1). Lineage (GTDB taxonomy): Bacteria > Actinomycetota > Coriobacteriia > Coriobacteriales > Coriobacteriaceae > Collinsella. The sequence goes on from UROO01000002.1 coordinate 29,175, forward strand.
TCCTCGATCTTCATAGTCACGTTGTTCTCGGCCTCGTTGAACAGGCGCTCCTTGAGCTGACGGGCGCCTACGATGTCGCCGTCGCGACCGACGAGCGGGGAGGTCGAGGCCTCAAAGACGATGGACAGGGTCGGCGGGTCGATCTCGATGGGCTCGAGCTCGACGGGGTTCTCGGGATCGGTGTAGACATCGCCGATGTCGGTGCGGTCGATACCCACGACGGCGGCGATGTCACCGGCGCCGACTTCCTGGCACTCGGTGCGGCCCAGGTAGTCGAAGGTAAAGAGCTGCTTGACGGTAGCGGTGGCGCTGGAGCCGTCGTTCTTGACGACCAGGATCTGATCGCCCTGGTGGATGGTACCGGAGTACACGCGACCGATGCCGATACGGCCGACGAAGTTGGAGTGGTCGATGGTCACGCACTGCATGGCCAGCGGGGCGTTCTCGTCAACCTCGGGCGCGGGCATGTCGTCGATGATCATATCGAGCAGCGGATACATGTCCATGTTGCCGTCGTTGGGGTCAAGGCGGGCGAAGCCATTCATGGCGCTGGCGTAGACCACGTGCTCCATGGCGAACTCAAGCTGGTCATCGGTGGCGCCCAGGTCGGCCATAAGGTCCAGGCAGTCGTTGTAGGCCTTCTCGGGATTAGCACCCGGACGGTCGATCTTGTTGATGACGATCATAATCTTGAGGCCGGTGTCGATGGCGTGACGCAGCACGAAGCGGGTCTGGGGCATGGGGCCCTCAAAAGCATCGACCAGCAGCAGGGCGCCGTCGGCCATACGCAGCACGCGCTCGACCTCGCCGCCAAAGTCGGCGTGGCCCGGGGTGTCGATGACGTTGATCTTAACGTCCTTGTACTCGATAGAGATGTTCTTGGCGAGAATCGTAATGCCGCGCTCGCGCTCCTGGTCGTTAGAATCCAAGACGCGGTCCTCGACCTGCTGGTTGGCACGGAAGGCGTCCGTGGCACGCAGGAGCTTGTCGACCATCGTCGTCTTGCCGTGGTCGACGTGAGCGATGATGGCGATGTTCCTCAGATTGTCTACGCGCATGTAGTTCCCCTATCTTCTATCTATATACAACCGGCACGCGTATGCGACCCGCCCAGTAACACAACGCTCGGCGGGAATTTTGAGCCTTTTACCGAAAACTCGTTTATTTTAGCGATTTTAGATAAGAGGGGTTTCCTCGCCTGCAGGTTCAGGGTCGCTCCACATAAAACCATCGCCGGCGCCCACACCCTCGTACAGTACGTATGCCGAAAAACCGCTCTCGAGCGTCGTCTCAAAGAAACTCACAAGCAGGGCGTCATGGTAGCCGCCATCGATCTCGACACATCCGGTGTAGCCGATGGCGTAACGGGCGATGCGACCCAGGCCCTCGTCCTTAAGGCCCATCTTGTGCTCGGAGATAAAGTTGGTGGCAGCCTCGAGGCATGCCTCCTCGCCGTCCTCGTCGAGTGCCGCCAGATAGCGGTTGGACGCGGCATCCTCGATCGCAACGACAACGCCGGGGTTCTCACCAGCGGCAAGATCGTCTAAAAATGCCCCGATGAGGTCGCACACCATGGCGTCGAGCTCGGCGGAGACGTTTCCGGCGTCCTGCATATCCTGTGCCATTTTTAGACCTTCCCATCGAGTCCGGCGTCGTTACATCTCTTGTGCCTCGGCAGCGATCCTGGCGGCAGCGTCGCGGGCGCGCATCATATCGGCCGCGCGCTTATCGAGCACCTTAATCTGGTTGGTCAGCATCACGGCATCGACCACGCCCCAGATGACCAAGCCCGTCGAAATCGAAAACCCAAGCGCACCAACTGTACCACGAAGGCGCGATGAGATTACCGCGACAAGTGCGGAGGCGGCAACCATCTTGATAAAGGAGGCACGGCGCTCGCGAAGCGTACGGACCTGCGTCACGTAGGCGATGCGTGCGGCCTCGGATGCCTCCGAGCGCATCTGGGCCTCGCGGGCGATAGCGGCGACCTCGGCCGAGACGCCACGCTCCATCAGTGCATACTCCGTCTCATGACTACCCGTCATTTAAAAATCATCGGGCGAGAGCGTATGGACGAACTCGTCGAACTTCTCAAATTCCTGCTCGTCATCGATTTCCTCGGCAACCGGAGAGACGGTCCCCAGGCGGTTCATGATGTCGTCCTCCACAAACATGGGAGCATTGCTGCGCACGGCGAGAGCGATGGCATCGCTCGGACGCGCATCGATCCTATGCTCGCTGCCGTCGGCCAAAACAACGACCGTCGCATAGAACACGGGAGGCTCGGCACGGACAATCTCGATGCGCTCGAGTTTTGCATCCAGGGCATCAAGCGTGTCGAGCAGCAGGTCATGGGCGATCGGGCGCTCGGCACGACCGCTGTCGATACCGCGGCTAATAGCCGCAGCCTCAAACGAACCAGTTTGGATAGAAAGGGAGCGCAGCGGCGCAGGGGAGTCCGATTTGCTGCAGCGCTCGCGAAGTACGATAAGCGATGGCACGGGACCGGCGGCCATGACGATGGTCTCTATGTCGACACGAACCATGGAACACCTCCGGTACGTAGCGGTTAACACGCGGCGCCTTCGCCGCATTGAATAGCTATACTACCCAATCTTTCGCACAGCACACAAAACCAAAATGAGTTTTATCACACACAAGAAAAAAGCCCCGAGGCCATGCCTCGAGGCTCTTCACAGTTTTGATGGTGGACCTGACAAGATTCGAACTTGTGACCTCCCGGTTATCAGCCGGACGCTCTAACCAACTGAGCTACAGGTCCATCATGGTGGAGGTTAGGGGGATCGAACCCCTGACCTCAGGCTTGCAAAGCCCGCGCTCTCCCAGCTGAGCTAAACCCCCACGGAGACAGTAATAAACACCCCAGCGGCGACTCGGCTCTCGCTGGGGTGTTTATTGCGAAAGAAAGTGGTGGACCTGACAAGATTCGAACTTGTGACCTCCCGGTTATCAGCCGGACGCTCTAACCAACTGAGCTACAGGTCCATCGCGCAAGGGATATATTAGACGAGTCGTTACGCGCACGTCAACAACTTTTTTGAAAATATTTGGGGGGGGTGTTCGCCCCGGCCGCACGGCGGCATGTGAAGTCGCCTGCTCGGACAGTCCTGACTCGCGCAGAGAGCACATTAAGTGCTCTCTGGCTCGTGCGGAACTCGCGATCGACTTCACATGCCGCCGTGCGGCCGGGGCGAACGCGAGTCCCGAGGTTTTCAAAAAAGCGGTCGGCGCGCAGTGCGCCGACCGCCGATATATGGGGTCTGATATTTTCTACCAGCTAGGGCCTCTTACTCGTCTAGGAGATCCTCTGGCATGTCGTTGCCGTCGCCTAGGTCGACTGGGGTATTTTCGGCATCGACCGTTGCCTCGGCCTCGGCGCCTTCGCCTTCGGGCTTTTCCTTAGCTGCCGTCATGCGGGCGACAGCGCACACACGGTCGTTGTCGTCGACGGTCATCATCTTGACGCCCTGGGTGGCTCGGCCGGTCTGGCTAATCTCATCGGTCTTGACGCGAATGACCGTCGCGCCTTCTGTCACGATGAACAACTCGTGCTGCGGACCCACCGTCTTCATGGCCGCGAGGTTTCCCTTACGCTCGGTCATCTGGATGGTGTAGACGCCCTGACCGCCGCGGTTCTGCTCCGGATAGTCCGCGACCGGCGTGCGCTTGCCGTAGCCGCGCTCGGTGATGACAAACAGGTCGCCGTTGCCGTTGGTAACCTCCATACCCAAAACGCTCACGCCGTCCTTCATGCTAATACCGCGAACGCCGCTGGTGTCGCGTCCCGTGGCGCGAACCTGGTCCTCGGGGAACATGATCGCCTTGCCCGCAGTAGTGGCCAGGATGATCTTGTCGCCCTCGCGCACACGGCGCACGGCGAGCAGCGCGTCGTCGTCCCTCAGATTGATGGCGATCAGGCCATCACGGCGGCTGCGGTCGTAAGCGCTCATCACGGTCTTCTTGACCATGCCGCTCTTGGTGGCAAACATCAGGTACTCGTCGGCGGGGAACTCGCGACAGCTGATGACGCTCGCGATCTTCTCGCCTTCCTCAAAGGGCAGCAGGTTGACGATCGCGGTGCCGCGCGCCTGGCGCGTACCCACCGGCAGCTCGTGCACCTTCAGGCGGTAGACCTTGCCCTTGCTCGAGAAGAACAGCACGTACTCGTGCGTGGATGCGATAAACATCTCGTCGATGACGTCGTCCTCTTTAAGGTTGACGCCCGACACGCCCTTGCCGCCGCGCTTCTGGGCGCGGTAGGCAGCCACCGGGATGCGCTTCACGTAGCCGGTGTGGGTGATGGTCACGACCATGTCCTCGTCGGCGATGAGGTCCTCGACATCCAGATCCTTTTCGACATGGCTGATCTCGGTGCGGCGTTTGTCGCCGAACTTTTTCGAAATCTCGCGCATCTCCTCCTTGATGACGCCCAGGATCTTCTCCTCATGCGCCAGCAGGTCCTCGTAGTAGGCGATGGCGCGGCGCAGACCGTCCAGCTCTTCCTGGATCTTGTCGCGCTCCAGGCCAGTCAGGCGGCGCAGCTTCATCTCGAGGATGGCCGTGGTCTGCTCGAGCGTAAAGCCAAAGCGCTCGATCAGGCGGCCGCTTGCCTCGGAGTCGGTCTGCGAGGAACGGATAATGCTGATGACCTCGTCGATATGGTCGAGAGCCATCAAGTAGCCCTCGAGGATATGGGCGCGCGCCTGGGCCTTCTTGAGGTCAAAGCGGGTGCGGCGGGTGACGACGTCGACCTGGTGGTCGATGTAGTGCTGCAGCATCTCGCGCAGGCTCAGGCATTTGGGAACGCCGTTGACGAGCGCCAGGTTGTTGGCGCCAAAGGTCGTCTGCAGCGAGGTGTACTTATACAGGTTGTTGAGCACGACCTGCGGAATGACGCCCTTCTTGAGTTCGATGACCAGACGGATGCCCTTCTGGTTGGACTCGTCGCGCATGTCCGAGATACCCTCGATGCGCTTGTCGTTCACGAGCTGGGCGATCTTCTCCTGCAGGGTGCCCTTGTTGACCATGTAGGGAATCTCGGTAAAGACCAGGCGGCTGCGGCCGGTCTTGGTGGATTCCACGTGGGCCTTGGCGCGCACGGTAATGGAGCCGCGGCCGGTCTCGTAGCTCTGCCTAATGCCGGCGCTGCCCATGATGATGGCGCCGGTGGGGAAGTCCGGACCGGGCATGATCTGCATAAGCTCGTCGACGGTGGCATCGGGATTGTCGATCAGGTAGCAGGTGGCCTCGATCGCCTCGGTGAGGTTGTGCGGGGCGATATTGGTGGCCATGCCGACGGCGATGCCCTGGCTACCGTTGACCAGCAGGTTGGGGAAGCGCGCGGGCAGTGCCACGGGCTCGGCGAGCGACTCATCGTAGTTGGGCTGCCAGTCAACGGTATCCTTTTGCAGGTCGCGCAACAGCTCCATGGCGGGCTTTGCCAAGCGGCTCTCGGTATAACGCATGGCCGCCGCGCCGTCGCCATCGATGTTGCCGAAGTTACCGTGGCCATCGATGAGCGGTGTGCGCATGGAGAACCACTGCGCCAGACGAACCATGGCCTCGTAGACCGCGGAGTCACCGTGCGGATGGTACTTGCCGATAACCTCGCCGACCGTCCAGGCCGACTTCTTATGCGGGCGGTTGGGGTAGATGCCGCTCTCGTTCATGGCGTACAGGATGCGGCGGTGCACCGGCTTTAGGCCGTCGCGCACGTCCGGCAGGGCGCGCGCCGTGATGACCGACATCGAGTACTCGATGAACGACTGCTTCATCTCGCGGCCGAACTCCGAAATCTGGAGCTGACCGCCGTTGATATCCTCGCCGGCCGAGGCACCACGATCGACCGCACCGAAGCTCTCCTCGAGCTCGGCGTCGTCATCCTCATCCTCTTCATCCTCGGCGTCGGGGTTATAGGAATCCGGATCGCCGTCCTCGCCCTGCTCAGCGCGGGCGAGCAGGCGCTTCAGATCATCGGGCATGCCGGCGTCGCCGGCCTCGTCCACACCCTCGTTGTTGTTGATATCGTCTGCCACGTTACCTCCTCATGGTTTGCGTGGTCCATTAGTTCCCTACCACGGAGACGGATTACCGGGAACACCGGATAACCCTCCTAGGTTTTCCAGGTGCCCCAGGTTGCCCTGAAGGATGAGGGCGCACGCCTTGCGTGCGGCGCCCGAAATCCTGAAGGGCAAGATGGGGTGCCTGGGAAAGCTAGGCGTCCAAGAAGCGTGCATCATGCGCATGCTTCTCGATGTACTCGCGGCGATAGCCGACCTCGGAACCCATGAGCTCGCGCACGGCGCGGTCCGCTACCACGGCGTCCTCGATCGACACGCGCTGCAGGATACGGGTCTTGGGGTCCATCGTCGTCGAGGCAAGCTGCTTAGGGTCCATCTCACCCAGGCCCTTGTAGCGCTGAACGGTATAGCCCTTGCGCTTCTTGGTGATCTTGCCATCCTTGGCCTTGCCGTCCTCGTCGTTGTCGTCGGGGTTCAGGCCCAGGCTCTGAATGGTGTCGCGCAGAATCTCGTCTTCGGGCTGGCGGCCGTTGGGATACACGTAGTGGATCTTGTTGCGCACCTTAATACCAAAGATGGGCGGGCAGGCAACATAGACATAGCCGGCATCGATCAGCGGGCGCATGTACTTGTAGAAGAACGTCAGCAGCAGGATGCGGATATGCGCACCGTCAACGTCTGCATCGGTCATGATGATGATCTTGTGGTAGCGCGCCTTGCTGATATCGAAGTCGCCGCCGTCGCCGGCGCTCGTCGTGACGCCGCAGCCGATCGCGGTGATCAGGGATTGGATGGTGTCGCTCGAGAACGCGCGGTGGTCACCCACGCGCTCGACGTTCAAAATCTTGCCGCGCAGGGGCAGAATCGCCTGGATGTCTCGGCGACGGCCGTCCTTGGCCGAACCGCCTGCCGAGTCGCCCTCTACGATAAAGAGCTCGGTCAGCTCGGCATCGCGCACCGAGCAGTCGGCGAGCTTGCCGGGCAGCGACGCCGTCTCGAGCAGACTTTTGCGACGGGTCGCCTCGCGCGCCTTGCGGGCGGCGTTGCGGGCCTTGCAGGCCTGCTGGGCCTTCTTGACGATCTCGCGGGCGGGCTTGGGGTGCTCCTCCAGATAATCGGTCAGTCCATCGGCCACAATCTTGAGCGTGAGCGCGCGCATGTAGGAGCTGCCGAGCTTGGCCTTGGTCTGGCCCTCAAACTGCGGATCGGGCAGCTTGACCGAGATGACGGCCGAAAGGCCCTCGCGCACATCGTCGCCGCTCAGGTTGGCGTCCTTCTCCTTGAGCAGGTTCTGCTTGCGGGCGTAATCGTTGATCACGCGGGTGAGAGCGGTGCGGAAGCCCTCGAGATGCATGCCGCCCTCGGGGGTATAGATGTCGTTGGCAAACGACATGACGTTCTCGCCATAGCCGGCATTCCACTGCAGGGACACCTCGACCTCGCCCATCTTGGTCACGGGTGCATCCGGATCCGATTTACCCTCGATATAGATGGGCTCCTTAAAGGCCTCGGGGACGTCTTTGCCGTCGTTGAGGAACTTAACGAAGTCGATGATGCCGCCCTCGTAGCAGAACTCCTCCACGTGGGGAGTCGCCTCGCGCTCGTCGGCCAGCACAATCTTTAGATTCTTATTGAGGAACGCCGTCTCTTGCAGACGATTGTGCAGCGTATCGAAATCGTAGACACAGGTCTCGAAGATCTCGTCGTCGGGCCAGAAGCTGACGGTGGTACCCGTCGAATCCGAGGTGCCCACGACCTCCATCTTCTTGACGGTCTTGCCGCGCGAGAACTCCATCTCGTAGACGTTGCCATCACGGCGCACCTGCACGACCACGCGCTTGGACAACGCGTTGACGACGGAGATGCCCACGCCATGCAGGCCGCCCGAGACCTTGTAGGCCGAGTTATCGAACTTACCGCCGGCGTGCAGGATCGTCATAACGACCTCGAGCGTCGGGATCTTTTTGATGGGATGCTCGTCGACGGGGATGCCTCGCCCGTTGTCGACGACCGTGATGGAGTTGTCGGCGTGGACCGTCACCTGAATCTCGGTGCAGAAACCGGCCATGGCCTCGTCAACGGAGTTGTCAACGATCTCCCACACCAGGTGATGCAGGCCGCTGGCGCTCGTCGAGCCGATGTACATGCCCGGGCGCTTACGAACGGCCTCGAGACCTTCGAGAATCTTAATCTCGCCGCCATCGTAATCGTTTTCGTTTGCCACACGTCCTCCTTCAGCTAAGAAAATGTGTACAGCCTTACTAGTTTATCGTAAAAAAATACCCTCGGGGACGAGGGTATTTGGCTCTACAAGGCCACCAGATGCGATTTAAGGCTCTTTTTTGCTTTGCACGCCCTTGGCCCACTCGGCACTGGCTCTCATGGCATTCTCGAGGGCCTCGCGCAGTTTTTGATCTTCGATGGGCGCCACTTGGCGCTCGATCTCGCCGCGTTCGTCTTCACTGAGATCGGCATGCGGAGCCGGCGGGCGCTCGGTCACGGCCGGGCGCAGGCGCTCCTTGGCGGCCGGTGGCGTGTGACCGGGCGCGGTCGTTTTGAACACCAGGCCGTCCACATGCGCGCCGGCCCGCTCCATGCGCGCCCGGATGATCTCGCGCAGCAGCGTCATCTCCTGCGTCCACGAGTGCGAATCGAGATACACCAGCAGCTCATTGGACTCGGGCAGGTAGCGCAGGCCCGTCACGTGGCGTCCCTCGCGCGTGCCCGAGCACACCGCATTCCAGGCACGATAGACCGCACGAGATTCCTCCGCAGCCTCCATTTGCGCGCGGCGTTCAGGTGTCGCGGCCGCCAGGATGCGCTGACGCTCGGTATCCAAAAAGCCGCCAAGGGCAACCGTTCCGTTCTCGCGCTCGTAATTAGCACGTCTCACCCATGCTCACCACCTTGGCTCGATTAAGCAGGTCATCGGTAAAGTACCCCAGGTTGGTGGTGGTTATGACTGTCTGGATATCATCACCGATCAGCTGCAGAAAAGCGCCCCGGCGCCCGGCATCGAGCTCGCTCATCACGTCGTCCAACAGCAGCAGCGGCGCTGTGCCCAGGATATCGCGCGCCACGGCCACTTCTGCCACCTTCCAAGCCAGCACCAGCGTACGCTGCTGCCCTTGGCTGGCAAACGAACGGGCAGATCGACCCGCAACGGTAAACTCAATCTCGTCGCGATGCGGACCCATGAGCGTCACGCCGCGGCGCATTTCCTCGTCGGCACGCTCATCGAGGGCCGCGAGCATATGCTCGTACGCCCAGTCCTTAAGTTCCTCGCGCCCTTCGGCTTGAGGCAAATCCCCCAGCGTGGACACATAGGACACGCCCGCGTCCTCACCGGACGCCACCTGCCCGTACGCGGCGCGCACATGGCCCGCCAGCCGGTCGAGCAGGGCTAAACGATGCACGAGCAGGGCGGACCCGGCGCGGGCGATGGAGTCATTCCATGCGCCAAGCATCTCGCGGCAGCACCAGGCCTCCTTGAGCAGGGCGTTGCGCTGCGCCACGCAACGCCCGTAGGTGCTCACCAGGTCGGCGTAACGGGCGCTCAGCTGAACGCCAAAGTCGTCGAGGGCGGCACGACGCACGCTGGCACCGCGCTTGACCATATCCAGATGATCGGGGCAAAACAGCACGCTCGGCATAACCCCGCGCACGCCGGCAGCCGAGCACCTCTTGCCGTTACGGCTAAACGAGCGCTTGCCGTCCTCAACGCCCAGCCCCATATCGAGCACGCGACCATCGCCCTCGAGCCTCAACTCGAGCTTGCACGAGCCCGTGCCGTCGTGCACGAGCTCGCCTGCGGTGGGATGCCTAAACGAGGCACCGCTCGTCAAAAGCTGCAGTGCCTCTATGAGGTTGGTCTTTCCCGCCGCGTTGGGCCCCGCAAGCACCGTCACGCCCTCGTCCAGGTCAAGACGGTAGCTATCGAAGCTGCGGTAGCGCGCGACGGAAAGGCTGCGGGCAAACATGGTCATGGCGCAGCGCTAGATGCGAACCGGCATGACCAGGTACAGGTAGTTGATCTTGTCGTAGGACTTAAAGATACCCGCCTGCGAGTAGCTCTTGAGCTCCAGCGTGATCTCCTTCTCCTTGGACAGGGCATTGAGGCAGCCAAAGATGTAGCGGTAGTTAAAGGCGATGGTGCCCGACTCGCCCTCGGCCTCGACATCGATCGTCTCCTGCGCCAGATCCTGATCATTGGAGATGGAGGACAGGCCCATCTGACCGTTCTCGACATCGATCTCGAACTTGACGGCGGGGTTCGCGCTCGCGATGACCGCCACGCGCTTGAGGGCGGCATTAAAAGCCGCCACGTCGATCTTGACGCTCGTCACGCACGAATCGGGGATGAGCTGCTTGTAGTTGGGGTACACGCCTTCGATACGGCGCGACACATAGGTGGTGTTGCCGGCCTCAAAGACAACCTGGGTGTCGGTGGCGCCGATCATGATGGTCGCCTGGCTGGCCATGATGCTCAGGGCGTCGTTGAATGCGTCGGCCGGAACGTTGAGCTCAAAGGATCCCTCGAGCGTCGAGGTCTCGACCTGGGTGTCGCACACGGCAAGGCGGAAGGAGTCGGTTGCCACCAGGCGCACGGTGTTGTTCTCGACCTTCATGTGCACGCCTCCCAGAATGGGGCGGGCCTTATCGGTCGAAGTGACGCGCCATACGCGGCCGACCATCTCGGACAGGATGTCGGTCGGGAGCTCCACCGCGCTCTCGATAGCATAGGCAGGGAACTCGGGGAAATCGTTGGCGTCGAGCGTGTTGAGGCGGAAGGAACTCTTCTCGCATCCGATCAGCACCTGGCGCTCCGAGAGCTCAAAGGTAACCGGGGCGTCGGGAAGGGTCTTCGTAATGTTCGAGAGCATCTTGCAGGGAATCACCATCTCGCCCTCTTCTTCGACATGCGCGGCAATGCGATGACGAATCGAGATGGTGTAGTTTGAAGTTTGGAATTCCAAGATGCCGTCCTGCGCCTTAACGAGCACGCCCGACAGGATGGGAAGGGTAGATGCCGAAGCGACGCCTTTCATAACGACGCCGATGGCTTGCGTGAGCGAGCTTTGGCTGACGGTGAACTTCATCTTTTAATACCTTTCTATAGATATAAATATCTTAATAATAGTAATAGCACTGACGAAACTGTTGATTACTCCCAAAAGCGCTGGTCAACCCCAAAAAGAGAATCGACAGCAACCTGTGCGCAACCGACCGTGTTTTCCACGTTCAAAACCTGCGGAAAACTTTTCATCGCCTTGGGGTGAGTTTTAGACATGTTATGCCCGGCGTTTCGACAAGTTTTCAACAGGTGTCTCTATTTCCCTACGAGCGCAGTGTAATTTTATCTCGCAGCGATTTGAGATCTTCGGTTACGGTGCGGTCTTCCTGAATCATCTTCTGAACCTTTTTATAGCTTGTGCTGACGGTTGAGTGGTTGCGGTTGCCAAACTCCGCGCCCACCGCCGTAGTCGTCATCTCGCACATCTCGATGGCCAGATAGATGGCGATGTGGCGGGCTTTGGCAATGTTGGCGTTGCGGCGCGGGCCGATGAGCTCCTCGTGCGTCACGCCATATTGCTCCTCGATGACAGACTGGACCGTCTGCACGTTGATCTTCTTGGCCGACGTATCGAAGTATTGGCTTGCGATGGCGTCGATGTCGTCGAAGCTGAGCTCGCTGCCCTCGCGCTCGCGGTCTCCGGCCTCGCCGGCACAGCGTTCGCAGAAGCTCTCGAGTTCGCGAATGTTGGTCCCCGACACCTCCGCCATGTGCTTAAAGTGCTCGTCGGTCAGATGCCCGCCATCGCCACCGTAGGCCGCCAACAGCGAGTCGTCACCCGCCTCGGGTGCGGCGGCTATCGTGTTCTCGTAGTAGCGCTGCAAGATCTTGTATTTCATCTCGTAGCTGGGCTCTGCTACCAAACAGAGCATGCCGGCGTTAAAGCGGCTGGTCAGGCGCTCGTCCATGCTCAGGTCTTTGGGAGCGCGGTCGGCTGCGATGACGACTTTTTTGTTGTTGCGGATAAACTCGTCCATGAGCTGGAAGAAGTAGTCCACGCTCGCGCGCTTGCCAATGATGTTTTGAATGTCGTCAATAATGAGCACGTCCACGCCGTGGTATGCCTGCATGATGGGGGCGTTGCTCTTCTTTTGGCGGTCGAACTCCGTCATCAGGTCATCGAGGTACGCCTGTGAGTTGGCGTACTTTACCTTGATCTCGGGCGACTTTTCGGCGAGTTCGTTTTTGATGGCGAGCAGTAGATGGGTCTTGCCCAGCCCCGATTTGCCATAGATGAACAGGGATGTGCATGTGCCGCGTTCGTCCGCGAGCGCGGCAAACTTGAGGGCTGAGCGATAGGCATGGCTGTTTTCGGGGCCGTAGACAAAGTTTTCGAAGGTGAATTTCGAGTTGGCCGCGAGCGGCGCGCCATCGGTGTTCTGCTCGATCGGTGCCGCAGCTGCGGGGACGCTCGTGGTCGATGTGGAGGCTGGTTTTGCACTCTTTGCAGGCGCCCCGCCTTTCATCTGGTTCATCATGCGGCGGAAATCGTCGGCCGAAAGCGTGTTTTTGATTGCGATGCCCGAATCCTCGACCGGTGTTGCGTCGTGCGCGATAGGCATGTGTGTGGCAGCGGACATGGGGGCTGCCGGCGTCGAGACGGCGGACATGGTTTCACGGGAAACATCGCCGATTTGATGCTCGGGAGCCGACACTGTGGTGGTAGCTGGTACCGCCGGGGGGACGACGGGTGCCGCGGGTGCGGCGTTATCTGCCGCGGAGCCCTGTGGTGCCACGATGTTGAGCGCAATCGGTGCAAAGGCGATCTCTTCCAGGTACGCCTCGATGGTCGGCTGATGCTTTTTGAGCTGAGCGATGGCAAATCGTGAGGGGGCCTCAATCGTCAAGGTGTCCTCGGTCAGGCTCACGGCGCGCGATTGCCCCAGCATGTTGATGAGGCGCGCATCTTGGCCGTCGCGCTGGCAAAAGGCGATGGCATCCCCCAGGATGATGCTTGCTTCCTCGTCCACTGTTTCTCCCGTCCCTTAAGCCTGAGCCCGCACGCGCGCGCTTCCAATTTCGGTCAGATGGTATTTCTGCCCATGTTTGACCACCAAGCCCGCCTGTGCCAAATCGTTGAGCGTGCGCGACCAGGTGGGTGCGGAGTTTCCAAACGCCCGCGCCAAGTCCGTCGCACCGCACTCTTGATGTTGGGCCAGATACCCTAATGCAGCGTTGCCGCGTTCGCTTACAAACACGTCCGACTGCGGTTGTGCGTATTGATTCGCCGCATTAGGATACATCATTTGAGCTGCTGGTTGTTGAGAACTCTGCATAGGTGGCATCTGCTGTTGAAAACTTTGCGGCCACTGTTGGTAAGGCTGTGGCGGCATCTGCTGAGTCCAGGGGTTGGGGTTTCCCTGCGGCATCTGCTGATACGGCTGCTGGTACGGCTGAGGATACTGCTGTGGATACGGCTGGGCATACCCCTGCTGCGGCATATATTGGGGAGGATACCCTTGTGGGTACGGTTGGTAACCCATTTGCGCGACGTTTGGCATGGCCGCCGTCTGCTGCACGGCGCCTGTGTCCGGATCTGCCGAGCCTATGGTTTCCGGCATGTTTTGCGCCGCGTGGCCCCCCAGCGGTGTCTGGGGATCTTGCGCGGGAAAAGCTCCAGGCTGCTGCATACGCGCCACGGGCTGCTGTGTAAACGTGCTGGGTAGGGCGTATGCCGGTTGCTCCGTCTCGGGGCGCACGGCGGCCCCTCGCCCTCCGGCACGCTCAATTTCCTGCACGCGCTTGGGGTTCAGGCTTACCGTGACCACGGTCCCGTTGCCCATGTTGTCCTCGATGGATACGGCGCCGCCGGCGTTTTCCAAGTACTCCTGAACCATGGGAAACCCTGCTCCGGTTCCGCGGATGTATCGCTTCATGTTGCTGTTTGCGCTGGTAACGCCAAAGTCGAAGGCGCGCTCCTTGTCGTCAATTCCCGGTCCCTGATCTGCGAATCGGATAGTGTCGCCGCCGTCCAGGATCGAGATGATGGGCTCTGCAAAGTGGGCGTGGATAAAGTTTTCGACAATCTCGCGGATAACCATGAGCGAGATGTGCCCGCCCTGCTCTTTCATGCACTGGTAGACGGTGTTGGTTGTCTCTTCCAGATAGGTGCGCACGTCCTTCGGTTCGATGACGATGACGCGCGGCGTCGACAGCATGTCGTCATAGACTGCGATGCGTGCGGCATACATGGCACCCTGCGCTTTCGCATCGGTTTGCTCTTCCTCGCCACGCTTTTCGCGCACGCCGGTGATGTGCTCGTTGTCGGGTGCCGGGTCTCCGGAATCGACCATGGTGTAAAAGTCGTCAGACATGCCGCTCGCAATCTTTCAAAAGGTTTCGAACAAATAGTAGCTCACCGTGCAATGTTTCTCATCTTTCGACAACTTTTCAAAACCTGTTGAAAACTTTGGAAAACAGGCGAAAAGTTCTCAACATTGCCAACATGACCTGTCGAAAACTCGATGAAATATCGTGAAAAGTTGTAATGCGGCGCAAATTTCGGTTGAGCTTATGGCGGAACCGTGTGAACTACGCAACCTTTTACCTTTGATTTCTTGACATTTGAACATTGATTTCCCTACAATCTTCAAGCTCACGTGTCTATATCTGCGTCCGCGCTCCCGCGGACACTCGAAATGCAGCAGGAGGAACTTAAGATGAAGCGTACGTATCAGCCTAATAAGCGTAAGCGTGCCAAGACCCATGGCTTCCGTGCCCGTATGGCCACCAAGGGTGGTCGTGCCGTGCTCGCCCGTCGCCGCGCCAAGGGCCGCAAGCGTCTCACTGTCTAGCAGCGATACACACATCTCGCATGAAGACTATTAAGTCTCGGCAAGATTTCGAGCATGTGTTCAGTCAGGGGCGTCGTTTCAATCACCCTCTGATCCGAATGACCATATGTGAATCGGTTGGCGAAGGCGACTCCGGAAGGGTCGCCTTCGTTGGTGCTAAACGGCTCGGTTGCGCAGTCGTGCGCAACCGTTCTAAGCGTGTGATGCGCGAGGCCGCCCGCAGCTGCGGATTTCCCGTTGCGGGTTATGACATCATCTTGTTCGCGACTCCCAAGACGAGGATCTCCTCGCCGCAGGAGATGGACAAGGCATTGCGTTCGCTTATGAAACGCGCCGGCGTTGCCGGGGAGGAGCGATGAGCAATCACGTTTTGCGACGTGTTGCCATCGCTCCTATTCGCATATATCAACAGGTTATTTCGCCCTTATTGCCTGACGCCTGCATTTATTACCCAACGTGCTCGCAATATGCCGTTCAGGCGATTGAGAAGTACGGTGTTTTGAGAGGCTGCTGGCTTGCCGTGAGGCGCATCGCTCGCTGCAATCCCCTGCACGTCGGCGGTTATGACCCTGTGCCCTAGCGGGCACTCGCTATCGGAGGAAAACTTACATGTGGGATTGGATCGTTAACATCCTTTTCGAGCTGCTCAAGCTCATCCAGACCTTTGCGGTCGACTGGGGCCTGTCCATCATCATCCTGGTGGTCATCATCCGTCTGCTGCTGACGCCGCTTATGCTCAAGTCGACCAAGTCGACGGCTCGCATGCAGGTGCTGCAGCCTAAGATGCTCGAGATCCAGGAGCGCTATTCCGACGATCCCCAGCGTCAGGCCGAGGAAATGCAGAAGTTCTACAGCGAGAACAAGTTCAACCCCATGGCTGGTTGTCTGCCGCTGTTAATCCAGATGCCTGTCCTGTTCGCCCTGTTTACGCTGCTGCGTAACCTGCCGAACTACTTTAGCGACGGCACGTTCTCGTTCTTCAATATCCTGCCTGACCTTACCACCACGCCGAGCGCTTCCTTTGCCGATGGCTTTATGGTTGCGCTGCCTGCGCTGGTTTGCCTGATTCTGTTTGCCGTTCTCACCTTGATTCCGCAGCTGTATATGTCGCGCAATCAGACTGGCCAGCAGGCCCAGAGCATGCGCATGATGGCCGTTGTCATGACCGTCATGATGCTTTGGATGGGTTGGAGCCTGCCCGTCGGCGTTCTGCTGTACTACGACGTGTCTTCCGCCTGGCAGGTTGTCCAGCAGATCTTCGTGACGCAGAAGGTTATCGATAAGGCCAAGGCCGATGAGGAAGAGCGTCTTAAGAACGCTCCACTGCAGGTCGAGGTTACTCGTCGCGAGAAGAAGCCGCGCCCGCACAAGAAGAAGTAGTGGGATAGTATTCTTATTTAGGTACCTAACTTTTGGAGTTCGTTATGTCTGAAGAGATCGTCGAGGATATGCTTGAGGAGGTTGCCCCGCAGGTCGCGGGCGATTATCCCGAGATTGCACAGCGTTATAAGGCTGGTGAAGAGCTGACCGATGAGGAGCTCGACACCATTGCCGATGTGGCTATTTCCATTCTGCGTTCCATCCTTTCACACTTCGATGCGGCGAACTCACCGATCGATGAGTATGAGGGTGACGAGGGCGAGTTGATCCTGGACGTAACTGCTCCTGATCTTGCTGTTCTCATTGGCCGTCATGGACGTACCCTCGATGCTCTTCAAGTTATGTTCTCCCTGTTGGTGAGTCGCAAGCTTGGCTTTAGGTATCCGGTCGTCGTCGACGTCGAAGGTTATAAGAGCCGTCGACAGGACAAGGTTGCTTCTATGGCCCAGTCCGCAGCCGAGCGCGCTGTTCGCACTCATAAGAGTGTTTCCTTGCCGCCCATGAATGCCTACGAACGTCGACTGGTTCATATTGCCCTTCGTGGTAACGATGCTGTCGACACGCATTCTGAGGGCTCTGATCCCGATCGCCATGTTGTGATTGTTGCTCGATAATCTTCTCGAGTCTATGCTAAGGGGACGTGGTTTCCACGTCCCCTTTTTTTGTCAAAAGTTCTCGATACACTGATTTTTGTCAGAAAGGAGTCGTCTTGTTTGTGTTATCTGATGAGCAGGCAAGCCAAATGCTGAGCCGTCTTATTTCGTATCGCAAAGACTATTCTTTGAAGGTCTCCGACGAGAACCTTCGTGTCTGTATCCAGCATCTTGATCTTGTTCTGGAAGCCAATAAGACTACCAATCTAACGCGTATCCTAAATGTTGACGATGCTGCTGTTCTCCATATTCTGGACTCACTTGTTCTGCTTCCCTATATTAATAAAGCTCCTGAAGGCGCTTTACTGGATATGGGTACTGGTGCTGGCTTCCCCGGTATTCCATTGACTATTGCAAGCGGACGAAAGGCTACCTATATCGATTCCGTTGGCAAGAAGGTAGATGCTGTCAATTCCTTTGTTAAGGAGCTTGGCCTTAAGCATGCTCATGCCGTTCACGATCGTCTTGAGGAATATGCCCGATCCCATAAGAAACAATTTGCTGTCGTTACCGCCCGCGCGCTTGCTCCGTTGCCGGTTCTCGTTGAGTATGCTTCTCCTTTTCTAAAAGATGGTGGCCTCTTTGTCATTACGAAGGGAAATCCATCTGATGAAGAGCTTCAATCTGGTCATGCTGCTGCAAAGATTTGCGGCTTTACTACGCTTCTGACGGATGATTTGAATTTGCCAAATGACTTGGGTCATCGTGAGTTCATAATTTTAAAAAAGTCTCGTCCGTCATCTGTTTCTCTTCCTCGTGCTAATGGCATGGCGAAGAAGAATCCGCTTGCCTAGATGTTTCACGTGAAACATAATGGATAGTGTCGAGTTGTTATGTTTCACGTGAAACATAACAATCGATGTCGAATCGGATTGTTTCACGTGAAACATCCTCCATTCAATAGCTTTAAATACACCAGGAGGGACCGTGGGATTTCGCGACGTTAAGCGTTCAAAGAGCGCAAAAGACACGCGTATCATTGCTATCATCAACCAAAAAGGCGGCGTAGGTAAGTCCACAACGGCTGTAAATCTTGCAGCAGCGTTGGGTGAACTGGGTCGAAAGACGTTAATTGTCGATTTTGACCCGCAGGGTAATAGTACGAGTGGTTTTGGAATCGAAAAAGAAGAACTCGATCACTGCATCTATGATGCATTGCTGAACGATGTTCCGGCGGAATCGCTCGTTCTTGATACAAATTGCAATAAGGTATTTGTAATTCCAGCCACTATCCAGCTCGCAGGTGCGGAAATCGAACTTGTCAGTGCGATTGCCCGCGAGACTCGCTTAAAGGATCTGCTTGAGCCTGTTCAGGATGAGTTTGATTTTATATTCATCGATTGCCCGCCATCGCTTGGTTTGCTGACCATCAATGCGTTAACAGCAGCGGACAGTGTTTTGATTCCTATTCAGTGCGAATATTACGCACTTGAAGGTGTTACAAAGCTGCTTGAATCGATGAAGATGGTTAAAACGCGCCTTAATAAGAGCCTTGATACTTATGGCGTGCTCATGACTATGTATGATTCGCGCACATCGCTTTCGAACCAGGTTGTCGAAGAGGTTCAATCGTATTTTGGTGACAAGGCATTCAAGACCTTGATTCCACGTACAGTTAAAATTTCAGAAGCACCCTCGTTCGGTGAGCCTGTAATTACCTATGCGCCACAGAACAAGGGCGCAAAAGCGTATATGAACCTTGCTAAAGAGGTGATTAAGCGTGCCTAGCCCTAAGAAGCGCGGCGGCTTGGGTCGTGGACTCAATGCACTGGTCTCAGAAGCTGAATATGAGACTGGTGGATCTGCAGCGTCAACATCAAATGCCGCTTCGGAAACAAAGCTTCCGGTCGAAGACATCGTTCCGAACCCAAATCAGCCACGAATTCATTTCAATGAGACCGAGCTTCGAGAGTTGAGTGAGTCAATTCAGGAGCATGGCGTTCTTCAGCCGCTTCTTGTGCGCAAGCACGGTAATGGCTATGAGATTATCGCGGGTGAGCGCCGTTATCAGGCTTCAAAGCTTGCCGGCCTTGAAGAGCTTCCCGTTATCATCAAGGACGTTGATGATGAGGAGATGCTTGCACTCGCGCTGATTGAAAACCTTCAGCGCTCTGATCTCAATCCTGTCGAAGAGGCAAAGGGATATCGACAGCTCATCGATGCGAGCGGTATGACTCAAGAAGCCTTGTCAAAGGCCGTTAGCAAGTCTCGCTCCGCAATCACCAATTCGTTGCGCTTGCTTGATCTTCCAGAGGTAGTTCAGCAGATGATCTTCGAAGGCAAGCTGACTGCTGGTCATGCTCGTGCAATTCTTGCGGTCCCGTATGAAGATGCGCGCATTAAACTTGCAGAGAAAGTTGTTGCAGAGGGTTTGTCTGTCCGTGCGACAGAAAATCTTGCTCCACTGTTTTCTGCCGGAGAGACGCCTAATACACCTCGCCCTGCAACGCCTCAGTCTTTTAAGAAAGCTGCACGCGTTCTGCGTCAGGTGTTTAACACAAGCGTTCGCGTCAAGAGCTCGCGCGGCAAGAATAAGATCGAGATCGAGTTTAAGGATGAGGAAGAGCTGTCTCGCATTCTTGGCGAGATGATTCAATTTGACCAGGGAGATCAGGATGAAGAATAAAGTTCTGACTGCTCTTGCTTTGGCTGCAACTGTAGCGGTTGGTGCGTTTGCGGGATTTAAGATCGCAACAGACGATGAATTGCGTGGTCGTCTGCTTCGCGGAGCGCAAGATATCGTCGATACGTCCAAAAAGAAAATGGATGTTATGACTGAGGATGTCGCTATGCGTACAGCTCAGGTAACTAAGAATCCTAAGATTAATCAAGATTGGGTTAATCATCAATGGGAAAATGTAGGCTTTTAGGTACCTAACAATTACTAGCCCTTTTTAAGGGGTTCTTGTCTGAACGCCAGAACAAGGACCCCTAATTTCTTGCGAAAAAGTTGTTGAACAATCGCGCGATGCAGATTAGTAATAGATATGAAACAGCCCCGGTTGCAATTTAACAACCGGGGCTGTTCGATGTTTCACATGAAACGTTTAGGTTGGTCTCCCCTACGCGTTCTTCTGAACCTTGAAGCGTTGCTTGAGTTGGCCGCAAGCGGCGTCGATATCGTTGCCTCGAGAGTTGCGGATCGTGGTCTCAATACCACGGGACTCAAGACGACGCTGAAGGTCTTCAACCTTATGAATCGGCGACGGCTTGAGAGGACTGCCCTCGATATCGTTGAGCTGGATCAGGTTGACGTGGCACAGCGTGCCCTCGCAGAAGTCGCAGAGCGCCTGCATCTCGGGGTTTGTGTCATTGACGCCATCGATCATGGCATATTCGTATGTCGGACGGCGGCCGGTCATTTCGGTGTAGAGCTGAAGGGCCTCGTGAAGGCGCAGAAGCGTGTACTTCTTGACGCCTGGCATAAGCTTATTGCGGGTGGATTGAATGGCGGAGTGCAGAGAGACGGCGAGCGTGAACTGCTCAGGAATGTCGGCAAACTTACGAATACCAGGAATAACGCCGCTGGTGGAGACGGTGAGATGACGTGCTCCGATACCGATACCGTCAGGGTCATTTAGAATGCGTAGTGCCTTGAGGACCTCGTCGTAGTTGACGAAAGGCTCACCCTGGCCCATGAACACGACGCTCGTCGCGCGCTCACCAAAGTCGTTGGAAACGTGGAGTACCTGGTCAACGATCTCCTGAGCGGTCAGCGAGCGCTTGAGGCCGTTCAGGCCGGTGGCGCAAAAAGCGCAACCCATGCCGCAGCCGGCTTGGGTGGATACGCAAACGGAGAGCTTGTTGCGACGAGGCATGCCGACGGTCTCGACGGAGATGCCGTCGTGGTACTCGAGTAGATATTTACGAGAGCCATCCTTGGATACCTGCTTGGCGAGCTCGGTCGGCGTGTCGAAGGCAAATGCCTCCTTCAGCTGCTCGCGGAAGGCCTTGGGAAGGTTGGTCATGTCATCAAACGAACAAACGTTCTTCTCAAAAACCCATTCGATGAGCTGCTTTGCGCGAAAAGCGGGTTGACCGAGTTCGGCGACAAGTTCGCGAATATCGTTTTGGCTCAAGTCGCGAATGTCTTGAGATTTAGTCCTGGGATTCATGGAAGCCTTTCGATTTTGGGGAAACGTAGGGGGTATCGCTACAATATGGTATCAGCTGCAGGAATTATAGAGGAGGAGTCTGCCCATGCCGGGTAAAAGCCTAGAGAACATGCACGTAGCGGTCTTGGCGGGCGGCCATTCCGCCGAACGCGAGATTTCGCTCAATTCGGGAAAGAATGTCGTGGTGGCACTGAAGGAGGCCGGCTACACCTCGGTGGAGCTGCTCGACACCGCCGCCGATGACTTTATGGTGACTATGGCGACCGGTGGCTTCGACGTGGCGTTTATCGCCATGCACGGCGCCGGCGGCGAGGATGGCGCCATGCAGGGGGCCATGGAGACGCTGGGTATCCCCTACACGGCGTCAGGCGTGCTCGCCAGCGCATGTGGCGCCGATAAAGAGGTTTCAAAGCTTCTGTATGCCAAGGCGGGCATCCCCATTGCCCCCGGCCTGGCGCTTGAGGCGGGCGACGGGGTCGATATCGATCGTATCGTCGAGATTTGTGGCGAGCGTTGCTTTGTAAAGCCCGCCGTCAACGGCTCCAGCTACGGCATTTCGCTCGTCCATGAGCCCTCCGAGCTGCCCGCGGCGATTTCCAAGGCTTTTGAGTACGGTGATAAGGTGCTGGTCGAAAAATGTATCGAGGGAACCGAGATCACCGTGGGCGTGTACGGCGAGGACGAGGTGCGCGCGCTGCCGATTGTGGAGATTCGCAAGCCCGAGGACTGCGAGTTCTACGACCTGGATGTAAAGTACGTCGATCCCACGGATATCCACCGCATTCCGGCGCAGATTTCGCCCGAAAACTATGCGCGTGCCCAGGAACTTGCCTGTGCGGCCCATAAGGCCCTCGGCTGTCTGGGCATTTCGCGCAGCGATTTTATCGTGAGCGGGGACGGCCCTGTCATTCTCGAGACCAACACCATTCCCGGCATGACCGATACGTCGCTGTATCCTGACGAGATTCGCCATACCGACGACATGACGTTCCCGCAAGTGTGCGACAGCCTGATCCGTATGGGTCTCCGTCGAGCGGGCGTTGCATGCTAATTGAGGACGCCGTATCTCCTGGAACGCCGCAGTTTGTCATCGATTCTTACGCCACGCTCGCCGAGCGCGCTAAGACGCAGTCGTTTGGCCTCATCGAGGAGGATGTAATCGTCCTCGATACCGAGACCACGGGTCTTTCGGTGCAGGACAACGAGTTAATTGAGATTTCCGCGGCCCGCCTTTCGGGCCGCGAGGTCATTGACCGCTTTGATACGTTCGTGCATCCCAAGCAGCTGATTCCCGCGGAGATTACCGAGCTCACGAGTATTACGAACGCCGATGTGGCAGATGCCCCGTCGGCCGTCGAGGCCGTCGCGGCACTCGCCGACTTTGTGCGCGGCTGTCCTGTTATCGCACATAACGCCACGTTTGACCGGTCGTTTATCGAATCGGTCAAAGGCGGTGTCAACGTGAGCGATATCTGGATCGATTCGCTGGCGCTATCGCGCATTGCGCTTCCGCGCCTGACATCGCACAAACTGTCCTTTATGGCCGACTTGTTTGGGTGCGATTCGGTATCGCATCGCGCGAACGCAGACGTTGATGCCCTGTGCGGTGTGTGGCGCGTGCTGCTGGTCGCACTTACCGACCTGCCTTCGGGCCTTATGGCGCGCTTGGCGGACATGCACGCGGACGTGCCTTGGTCCTATCGCCCCATTTTTTCCTTTTTGGCTGGCCAGAACCCAGGTTCGATATTTTCGCTCAGCGCCGCTCGTGCCGACGTGCTCAAGGCCGATCGCGCAGACGATCGCGTTGATGCGGACGAGCTGCCGGTCCTTAAGATGCCGAGCCGTGAAGAGATCGAGGCGGATTACGCCCCCGGCGGCCTGGTCAATCGCATGTACCCCACCTATGAGCCTGTCTCTTATACACATCTGACGCTGCCGACGAACTCTAGGGTGTAGA
>UROO01000003.1 GCA_900549555.1 uncultured Collinsella sp.
GATAGGAGTCCGTCTCGTGGGCTCGGAGATGTGTATAAGAGACAGGCATTGCGCTGACACTCGCGAACCACCGGCGCCTCGTAACGTAAGCGCAGAGGCAAGTCGGCAGCGCGCATGCGGGTCGAAACCAAGCGCACGATCGGCAGCGTGTTGTCGGGACGGACCACCAGCAGGCGGCCATCATCGTCAAAGAGCTTAAACGGCGTGTCCGCAATGCGGCCGCCCTCCTCGAGCGAACCCTTGTCCTCGAGCAACGGCGTTTCGACCGGCAGGTAATGATGCTCCCTAAAGCAGCCCTTCACCGTCAGCGCAATCTCCTCGCGCGCCTGAGCCTCCTCGGGCAATATGTCCCGGAATCCCCACGGTGTGGCCGTCATCTGGTGAGCCTCCTCATGCTGCGTTTCATATAGAGCAGAAGACCGGCATAGCTCCGCCGGTCTTCTGGGTACTTTAGCATACTAGAGTGTTTGCGGGGAAAATCGTCCCCCTCGGCTCACAGCGTATTCATTTGGAAACATAGGGCAAGCGGTTAACAGCAGTCTCTTGTCACAACGCAAAAAGGGCGCCCGCGCAATTGCGGACGCCCTTGTGCAGGGTTGAGATATCAACCAACCAAGATATCGGACCCGTGACCAGCTCTTAGTAGTCGAACTGGTGGTAGTAGCGGCGGTACTTGAGGTTGTGCTTGGTGACCAGCTCGTAGTTGCGCGCGAGGCGGTCGGTGGTCAGCACGGACAGGATCCAGGGCGACACGATGACGCGGAAGTCGTCGTCCAGGCCCGGGATCGCGTACTCGGCGGTGTCGATGATGACGTAGTCCTCGTCGCCGGTCACGCCGCTGGTGAGGAAGGCGCGGACGCGCTCGTCGAGGGCGCGGCACTCGTCCTCGCCCATGAACAGGAACACCGGGACGCCGGGCTCGAGCAGCTCGAGCGTGCCGTGGAAGAAGTCGTGCGAGGTGATGTGGCGGGTGCGCTTCCACTGCATCTCCTCGAGCAGGCACATGGAGTACAGGATGGTCTCGCCCCACAGCGCGCCCGAGCCGATGAACATGGTGTAGTCGGCCAGCGCGTACTTCCTGGCGAGCTCCTCGGCGCGCGGCTCGAAGCGCTTGCGGATGTCGAGCATGTCCTTCCAGACGTCCTTCGTCTGCTCGATGAACAGGTCGAACTTGGGGAAGCAGCCGCGGCGGTTGAGCAGGCGCAGGCCGAAGCAGTCGGCGAGGTAGTAGCCCTTCTCGCAGCCGCCGGCGCCGTGGTCGGAGGCCATCATGACGCAGTTCTCGGCGCCCACGGCCTGCCCGATCTTGCCCTCGGGGTTGGTCATGGCGAAGACGCGCACGCCCATCTCCCTCATCTTGCCGACGGCCTCGAGCACCTCGGGGGTGGTGCCGGACTCGGAGGCGGTCAGCACGACGGACTTGTCGGTCATGCGCTTGTGGCCCATGACGTTCCACTCGGCGGCGTGGATCAGGTAGACCTCGAGGTCGCGGTCGCCGAACTTGTTCATGAGGTACTCGAGCTGCATGAACTCGTCCCAGGTGCCGCCGACGCCCATCAGGAAGACGGCGTCGTAGCCCTCCTCGTGCACGCGGTCGGCCAGGGCGGTCATCCGCTTGCCGGCCTCGTAGACGTTCCTGCCGTCCTCGAGGTAGCCCTCCTGGTCGAAGTGCATGATCTCGATCTTCTCGGTCTCCTTCATGTGTGTCCTCCCATCACATGTGCGCAATTCTATACATCGCGCTTCTTGCTGATACCAATTATAGCCATACGATTTCTTGTTATTTAATACCAATCCAAACTCACGAAGATTTGCGGCGAACGGTCGGTTTCCTCGCCCGAGTGGTATTACAACGCCAATAGTTGTCTATTTCGAGCGCTACTGCCAATAGGCGCTCCACAACTCGCCAGCTATAAAAGCGTTGCGCCAGACCCGCCCAAGCGTTTCCAGCGCAACCGCGCAGTTTAGTTATTCGGCTTCCATCTCCGCTGTCACACGGCGATACATCTCGATAACCTGAGTCGTCGCCTTGGACGGATCCTGATAGTAGCGGCCATCACACGTCTCGGCCGAGACATAGCCCGTATAGCCGTGGCGCATGAGTGCCTCGAGGTCGGCACGCATATCGCGCTCGCCGTCGCCCCAGGCAAGATGCGTCGTGCCGCCGCCCACATCTACAAAGTGGGTGTGAACGATCTTGTCGCCCAAAACCTCAAAGTAGCCGTCGATCGTGTCGCCGGCAACTTCCATGGCGCCAAAGTCGATACAAGCCTTCAGATTGGGGCGATCGACCGCCTCGAGGATGCGCGCCACATCCTGTGCAGTGTTGACCAGCACGGACTCCGACGGCTGCAGCGCCTCGAGCGCGACGCGAATACCGCGCGTGTCGGCGTAGTCGCACACCGAGCGCAGCATGGCAACGCTACGGGCCCAGGCGTCCTCAGCCGGCTCGTCCAGATAGGCCCAACCACTCGTCACCAGAATCTGCGGCGCGCCCAATTCAACGGCTACGTCGATCACATTCTTAAAGTACGAGAGGATGCGTTTTTGGCCCGCCTCGCCGCGCACCGCGACGTTCCACGGCTTGGGGTTGTTCTGCTCGGGGCACACGCACACGATCTTGATGCCGTACCGGGCGGCAAGATCGCGAATCTTATCCACCGATTCGTGCTCATGGCAATCCACATACAGGTGCATCGAGCCGGTCCACAGCTCGATATTGCGATAGCCGGCCTCACCTGCAGCCTTAAAAAACGTCTCGATGCTGTAGTAACGATGGTTGATGTTCATGAGCGAAAGCTCGGGTACGACCATAGCCCTCCCCTTTCGTACGGAGTTTTAAAAAACAGGGGGCCGCCGCAGATGCGACAAGCCCCCCAAAGATCGACGCAACCGTTAGACGCGATGGAAGCGCGATTCGAACATATTAGGCAAGCACGCCAAAGTAAGCGCCGATGATGCCCACGACCATGGTGCAGAGGATCAGGACCATCGGGTTGATCTTCTTGGAGAGCAGCCAGTAGTAGAGCCAGAAGGCGGCCATACCGAGCATACCGGGCATGATGCCGTCCAGGATGTCCTGGAGAGTCTGGGCGGAGTCGCCCTGACCAATGGCGATGGGCAACGAAGCCCAGAACATGTCCTTGCTCATGGCGCCGACGACCATAACGCCGACAATGCCGACGCAGGCCATGATCTTTTGCATCAGGCCGGTCTTCTGAGCCTCGTCGAGGAAGCCAATGCCTAGCTCATAACCCTTGATAGCGCCAAAGATACGAATCAGGAACGCCGGGATGTTGTAGACGAGCAGGAAGGCGATGGGGCCAAAGACGTTGCCGGCCTGGCACAGGCTGATGCCCACGGCAGCGGCGACAACGCGCAGGGTGGACAGGAAGAAGGAGTCACCCAGGCCGGAAAGCGGACCCATGAGGGCGGCCTTGATGTCGTTGACGCTCTCGGGCTCAACCTCGCCACGAGCGACCTTTTCTTCCATGGCCATCGCGATGCCACCCACGAAGGGAGCGAGCTGCGGGGTGATGTTGAA
The DNA here is from genome assembly GCA_900549555.1 of uncultured Collinsella sp. Taxonomy (GTDB): domain Bacteria; phylum Actinomycetota; class Coriobacteriia; order Coriobacteriales; family Coriobacteriaceae; genus Collinsella. The sequence continues at coordinate 3,545 of UROO01000003.1, forward strand.
GAATGCGCTGTGACGGTGCAAGGCCTCGGCGTAATCATCGGGACGGCCGGCATAGATCTTCTTGAGCATGTTGGCGACCATCAGGCAGAAGGCAATGTTCATCTGCTTGTAGTAGGTCCAGGAGAATTCCATGCCCAGGGCGCCGGTGTTCACGGCGCTCTTAATGAGGTCGGAGCGAGTAATCTGGTTCTCGGAATTAGAAGTCATCGTCCTCATCCCCTTCCACAGAAAGCTGGGACTGGGCGCCACCAAGGCCCAGCAGGTCGTACTTGTCGATGCCGATGATGATTGCGATCAGGGCGACGCCGAGGACGGGCACGTTGGCATAGGAGCACAGCAGGAAGCCCAGGAAGTAGAACGGCACGAGCTGCTTGGTAAGCACCAGACGGCCGAGCATGGCGAAGCCCATGGCAGGCAGGATGTTGGCTGCGACGCCAAAGCCATCGAGGACGAACGTCGGGATGAAGTCGAGCAGGCCCTGAACAGCGTCGGCACCCAGATAGAAGGAGACCGAGCACAGGATAAAGGCCAGGACGACAATCACGAGACCGATAATCCAGTGCATAGCGTAGATACCCTTGAGGTTACCCTTGCTGGCAAAGACGTCGGCACGGTCGACCAGAAGGGGCATACCGGCGTTGACGACGTTCTTGATAGCCAGGCACAGAGTGGCGATGGGCATCGCGAGCGCGATAGCGGCCTCGGTGCTCTGACCCAGCTGAATAGCGAAGGCGCAGGCGAGCACACCGCCAATCGTCTCATCGGGCGGCACGTAAGCGCCGATGGAGATAGAACCCATGAAGAGCAGCTCGAGGCTCGCACCGATGGCGAGGCCGGACTGCAGGTCCCCGAGGACTATGCCGACGAGCGGGCACAGAACGATCGGGCGGAACGCATAGAGCGTACCGAGCTGATAATCGAGCTTACCGAAGGCAGCGATAAGTCCGATGAGGATCGCTTGAACAAGCATTGTTCCTCCCTTTGATCCCTCTTGGATCCGCGCGGCGATTCCCGACTTGTCAGCGCGCCCTTTTCCATGCCGACAATCGCCCAGACAGATCCAGCTTGTACCGGTGTGCTGTTAACACCTAAACCGGTGCAAATGATTTGATACCAATTATATAGTCATGCGAAAACTATTTAATACCAATCGCTCAACGGGCGTGTACTCCCGGTGAACGGTAGATGGGGGTAACGGGTAAAGCGTTTATCCGGTACGCCCACGAATAGGGGCGGCGCCGTGCGCGCCGCCCGTGGTTCCCAATTAGAGGGCGCTTAGGGCATCGACCTTGGGGTCGTCGGCCAGAGCGCGAATCTCGACCTCGACACCGCGGCCGACGAGCTCGCGAATGTCCTCTTCCTCGGCAGCAGTCACAAAGATCTGGCGGGAGATCTTACGGGCATCGGGACGCTGCTCGTCCTTGGACTTGGTGTTGCCCAGGTTGATGGAGGTGATCTGCGGGCAGCCGTCGACAAGCTGCTTGGCCTCGGCGATGCTGGCGACGCAGATGATCATCTTGTACTTATCGGTAACACCGGAGTTGATGGCCTCGATGGCGTGCTCCATGTCCTTGATGACGAGCTTGACGTTGGCCGGCTTTCCCATCTTGAGCGTAGTCTTCCAGACGGGATCGTTGGCAACCTTGTCGCCAACGCAGAAGATGCAGTCGGAGCCCAAGCCCTGGACCCAAGAGACGGCCACCTGACCATGAAGCAGACGATGGTCGACGCGAAGCAGTTGAATCATGATTGACCCCCAAAGGTCTCATGCCGGAAACCCGGCCCCATTAATAGCAGGCGGTGACTAGAACTCTTCCTCGTCATCCGCATCGGTCAGCAGGTCGTTGACAAACTTGACGCGCGTGTCGTCAGCCGCGAGGATCTCGCGGATAACCTGATCGGCGGGAGCCTCCTGGTCCGAAAAGAGCAGCTGGATCAGCAGCGGCAGATTCATGTTGGCAACCAGGTAGGTGTTGGGGCGCGTCTGGACGATCTTGGTGAACTCGTTGTTGACGCTGCCGCCAAACAGGTCGGTGCACACGATTACGTCGTCGGCGGGGTCGAAGGTCGCCAGGAGCTTGGCGGCCTCCTCGGCGACGTCGGTGCGGCCGTCGACAAACATCGACAGGTCGTGGACGTTATCGCGCGCGCCCGAGAGCAGCTCGGCGCTCTCTTTGATGCCGGTCGCAAAATGCGCGTGGCTGGCAAAGATGTATTGCCTCATTGCGGTTTCCCCCAAATGAAATTAGTAGTCGAACTGGTGGTAGTAGCGGCGGTACTTGAGGTTGTGCTTGGTGACCAGCTCGTAGTTGCGCGCGAGGCGGTCGGTGGTCAGCACGGACAGGATCCAGGGCGACACGATGACGCGGAAGTCGTCGTCCAGGCCCGGGATCGCGTACTCGGCGGTGTCGATGATGACGTAGTCCTCGTCGCCGGTCACGCCGCTGGTGAGGAAGGCGCGGACGCGCTCGTCGAGGGCGCGGCACTCGTCCTCGCCCATGAACAGGAACACCGGGACGCCGGGCTCGAGCAGCTCGAGCGTGCCGTGGAAGAAGTCGTGCGAGGTGATGTGGCGGGTGCGCTTCCACTGCATCTCCTCGAGCAGGCACATGGAGTACAGGATGGTCTCGCCCCACAGCGCGCCCGAGCCGATGAACATGGTGTAGTCGGCCAGCGCGTACTTCCTGGCGAGCTCCTCGGCGCGCGGCTCGAAGCGCTTGCGGATGTCGAGCATGTCCTTCCAGACGTCCTTCGTCTGCTCGATGAACAGGTCGAACTTGGGGAAGCAGCCGCGGCGGTTGAGCAGGCGCAGGCCGAAGCAGTCGGCGAGGTAGTAGCCCTTCTCGCAGCCGCCGGCGCCGTGGTCGGAGGCCATCATGACGCAGTTCTCGGCGCCCACGGCCTGCCCGATCTTGCCCTCGGGGTTGGTCATGGCGAAGACGCGCACGCCCATCTCCCTCATCTTGCCGACGGCCTCGAGCACCTCGGGGGTGGTGCCGGACTCGGAGGCGGTCAGCACGACGGACTTGTCGGTCATGCGCTTGTGGCCCATGACGTTCCACTCGGCGGCGTGGATCAGGTAGACCTCGAGGTCGCGGTCGCCGAACTTGTTCATGAGGTACTCGAGCTGCATGAACTCGTCCCAGGTGCCGCCGACGCCCATCAGGAAGACGGCGTCGTAGCCCTCCTCGTGCACGCGGTCGGCCAGGGCGGTCATCCGCTTGCCGGCCTCGTAGACGTTCCTGCCGTCCTCGAGGTAGCCCTCCTGGTCGAAGTGCATGATCTCGATCTTCTCGGTCTCCTTCATTCCCGCTCCTTTCACGAGCAGTTTGAATTGTCGCACGGAATGAACGGGCTTGCCGCTCCGTCGCACCGCTTAACCTTGTGGACATCTTGGCCCCAAGCTCAACAATTCAAAGGTTCTTAATACCAGTGAACGATTACAGGTTAGCCGTTTTTAATACCGATTTTTTGATTTCATCCTCCCATCTCGGTAGACGGTCAGTTTTTGCCGCTCATCGGTCATGCGACACATGTCCGTAAAAAATGAGCACCCCGCCGTGCGCAGGGACGCTCTAGACGCTAATAGTTGTAGGTATATCCGCCGGCGTCGCCGCGGGTAAAAGACTTGGCATGCTCGATTGCCTGCCCACTCGAGTCATAGGTCAGGCCTTCCAGCACGAGCGCCAGATCGCCCGGCTCGAGATTGAGCAAGCTCGCATCGCGTGCGCCCAACGCCTCGATATCGAGTTTCTCTACCGACTGATCTGGCTTGCGTCCCAACATATCGTAGGTCTCGAACAGGCTGAAGACCGAAATGTCCACGCCTTCGATGCCCGGAAACAGCAGGCACGGAATCAGTGTCATCTCGATCGATACGGGCTCACCATCGATGCAGTTGAGGCGGCGCACCGAGTAAAGCAGATCGTCCTCGGCGATGCCAAACAAGTCAGCATAATACGGGCCGGCGTAGCGTTTGGAGCGCGCCAGGATGCGCACCGACGGCGTCGCGCCCGATGCCAGAACCGACTGACGGAAGCCGCCCTTGCGTTCGTGCTCGTCAAACCACTTGTGCCCCACAAAGGCGCCTTTGCCCTGCACGCGACGAATCTGGCCACTTTTGACCAGCTCGTCCATGGCGCTTCGGATTGTCAGGCGAGTCGTGCCAAACTCCTCGGCCAGCTCGTTTTCGGACGGAATCATCGAGCCCGTCGGGTAGTCGCCGCGCTCGATTCGCTCCGCAATGCAGCGGCGAATTTGTTTGTAAACCGGCAAGTCTTCTACTGCATCAGCCATTCGACACCCACCTTCGTCGCAACGCCGTCTGCCTCGCCGTTATCGGCAAAACGATACTTGGTCGGCAGAATCACGGACTTGCAATACTCGACAAAGCCATCGTTCTCGTCGCGCTCGTGCGAAGCCTTGTAAAACACCGGCGTGCCCTCCTGGGCATCCAGCAACTTGGCCTCGTCGGCGTTCAGACGGCTGATAGAAATATGCTCCTTGCCGTGCGTCACATGGACATTCCCCTCTTTGAGTAAAACGTCGTAGAGGCTCTCATGCTCAAAATCATGATCGGGAAGCGAGGGGCACAAAGACAGATTGACGTAGGCCGTTTCGATCGATGCCGGGGAACCGTTGACCACACGCACGCGCCGAATGCAGAAGAGTGGCATGCCCAGGTCAATCTGGGCTTTTTGGGCAAAATCGATATCGGCATACACGACCTTGGACCAAACCAGGCGTGCGGTCGACTTTGAGCCAACCCTCTCCACCGCCTGCGTATAGTTCCATGTTTCCTGAAAGATGTTCAACGGCTTGGGAGGACACACATAGGTACCCGAACCGCGGCGGCTTTCCAAAGTTCCGCACGAAATAAGACGCGTGATCGCAGCACGCAACGCCGTGCGCGACACGCCCAGCTCTTCACAGAGCACACGCTCGGCGGGCAGCCGGTCGCCACCCTGCAGGTCATAATGTTTGATATACCAAAGAATGTCCTCAAAGGCGCGATCTTTGGGCGGAATCGCATATGGTTCACTCGACATGGGCAAGGCTCCTCAACCGCTTGATGCTGCGGGCATCATTGCTCCGGACGCCCCATGGCGTCGAAGGCTTCTTTGATCTGCTCCGCAACGTTCCGATACGATCGATATAGGCCGGAGTCTCGCTTGACTTCGCCCGCGGTCACCGGAATCTCAAGCTTCGAAATCTCATCCTCGCCGGTTTGCACGGCAACGATGACACCCATACCAAGGCACATATTACGCTTGGCAGCGTTGTTTTTGGTAGCCTGAGCTGGATTAATCAGAATCTGCTGAGCTAGTTCGCGCTTGCTAACCTCCGGCACATCCTCAGGATTTCCGGTCTCGACAATCTCGCACTGCAACACGTCCGCATAGTCAAAAATCCTCGGGGTCGCTCCGCGCTGATGCACGGCCCACTTGCGTCGCGTGGCATCCTGGTAGATAGCCGGCAAAAGTGTAAACCGCGGTGGGTCCAAAATCGTATCCGTGATGGTAAACACATCGGGATCAAAGGCATCCTGCGGGTTTTTTTTCTTGAACAGCCCCATATCAGCCTCCCGTACTAGTATTAAACAACTCAAGCTGAATATAGCACCAATTTCAAGCCGCCGCTTTACCGCATCGGTGCGTGGTGTCTATGGCTCGCCCAGCGGAAAAGTTCACGGACGAGGGCGGGGCCGGGGTGCTTGGTTTTGGAAGTGGGCTTCGCGAACTTCCAAAACCAAGCACCCCGTCCCCGCCCCGGCCATGTAATCTTGGCTGACCATAGTTAGATGCACGGCTTCTAAGGCAGCGTAAGCAAGGTCCCCATTACATAAAAAAGAATCAGCCCCTGCATATCGAAACGGTCGAGAGGGCCGCCTCCGGGCTAGTGCCCTTCCTCGGAGAAGTTCGCGAAGCCCACTTCTCCGAGGAAGGGCACTAGCCCGGAGGCGGCCCCAGCGCGAGACCGTCCCGGATGCCTACCTACTCGTTGTCGCCGGCGGTTAGCTGCGTTGCGGAGAGTGCGCCGTCGGCAGCAGTTGCAGCTGCGGCGTCGGGCCAGACCCAGTCGGTAAAGGCCGGGTGATCGAAGCCCTCGTCGCACGCGAACTCAAAGGCCTCGGTGCGGAAAGCCTCCCACTCATCAATCTGCTCGGCAAACTTATCGGCGTCGACCATGCGCAGCACGTCGGCGGCCAGGGCCCAGCGGTCCATGTTGTTCAGGCGCAGCATGTCGAACGGCGTGGTCGTGGAGCCCTTCTCCTCGTAGCCGTGGACGCGGAAGGCATCGTGGCCGGGGCGGTTCCAGATCAGACGGCGGATCGTGCCGGCGTAGGCGTGGAATGCGAAGAGCACGGGCTTCTCGCCGCGGCCAAACAGCTCGGCCCAGCGCTCATCGCTGATGGCTTGGTCGTTCTCGCAGACGTTCTGAATCTTGAGCAGGTCGACCACGTTAACAAACCACACCTTAATGCCCAGCTCGCGCAGCATGTCGGTTGCAGCCAAAGCCTCGAGCGTCGGTACGTCACCACAGGTGGCGACCACGACGTCGGCCTCGGCGAGCGAGTCGGCAGTCGATGCCCACTCCCAAGTCGCGACGCCCTCGGCGAGCTCGGACTTGGCCTCGTCGACCGTCTGGAAAGTGGGGGCGGGCTGCTTGCCACAGAAGATGGCGTTGACGCAGTCGGTGGACTGGTAGACGCGCTCGGCAACGGCAAGGGCCATGTTGGCGTCGGCCGGATAGTAGGCATTCACGATATGCGTGTCGTTGGCCTTGTTGAGCAGCAGGTCGATAAAGCCGGGGTCCTGGTGCGAGAAGCCGTTGTGGTCCTGACGCCAGACATGGCTCGACAGCAAAATGTTGAGACCGCTAATGGGAGCACGCCACGGAATCTCGCGCTTGGTGGCCTCGAGCCACTTGCAGTGCTGGTTGACCATGGAATCGACCACGTGGACAAAGCTCTCGTAGGAGCTCCACACACCCGAGCGACCGGTAAGCACGTAGGCCTCGAGGAAGCCCTCGCACTGGTGCTCGGACAGCTGCTCGACAACCTTACCGGAACCGGCCAGCAGCTCGTCGTTGGCATCGTCCTCGTAGAAGCCGGCATCCCACTGCTTCTTGGTCACCTTGTAGGCAGCCTGCAGGCGGTTGGATGCGGTCTCGTCGGGACCGAAGATGCGGAAATCGTCCATGTTCTTGGCCAGAACGTCGGCAGTGTACTCGCCAAAGACGCGGGCGGCCTCGGTGGACCCCCAGCCGTGGCCCTTGCTTGCGACGGGGATCTCGTGGGCATGAATATCGGGGAGTTCAAGCTCGCGGCGCACCTTGCCGCCGTTTGCATTGGGGTTGGCGCCGATGCGCAGCTCGCCGGTCGGCATAAAGGCCGTCACCTCGGGACGCACCTGGCCCTCAGGCGTAAAGAGCTCCTCGGGCTTGTAGGAGCGCAGCCACTCGCGCAGCACACGGAAGTGCTCGTGGGTGTCCTTGGCACTCGCCAGCGGCACCTGATGGGCGCGCCAGGAGTCCTCGGTCTTCTTGCCATCAATCTGCTTGGGGCAGGTCCAACCCTTGGGCGTACGGAACACGATCATGGGGTAGGCCGGACGGACCACGGTCTCGCCCGCCGCGGCCTGGGCCATAGCGGTGGCCTTGATGTCGCAGATCTCATCGAAGACCTGCTCAAACAGCGCGGCAAAACGCGCGTGAATGCTTGCGTGGCTCTCGTCGTCAAAGCCCGCGACAAAGAAGTGCGGCTTATAGCCCATGCCCTCAAAGAACTTGGTGAGCTCTTCGTCGGACACGCGGGCGAGGATGGTGGGGTTGGCAATCTTATAGCCGTTGAGGTGCAGGATCGGCAGGACGATACCATCGGTTGCCGGGTTCACGAGCTTGTTGGACTGCCAGGAAGTCGCAAGCGGACCGGTCTCGGACTCGCCGTCGCCCACCACAGCCACGGCCAGCAGGCTCGGGTTGTCCATGACGGCGCCGTAGGCGTGGCTGAGCGTGTAGCCGAGCTCGCCGCCCTCGTGGATGGAGCCGGGCGTCTCGGGCGCAAAGTGGCTCGGGATGCCGCCGGGATAAGAGAACTGGCGGAAGAACTTCTGCAGGCCAGCCTCGTCATTGGTGATGTCGGGGCGAATCTCGCGGTAGGTACCATCGAGCAGCGACTGGGCGGTACCGGCGGGGCCACCGTGACCCGGGCCCATCAAGAAAATGGCGTTCTGGTTGTGATCGGCGATGAGGCGGTTGACATGACCGAACAGGAAGTTGATGCCGGGCGTGGTGCCCCAGTGACCGACCAGGCGGTGCTTAACGTCCGGACGACCAAAGTCGCGCACCTCACCGGTTTTCTCATCAACAAAGTCGGTGCGCATCAGCGGGTTAGAGCGAAGGTAGATCTGACCGACGGACAGATAGTTCGATGCGCGCCAATACAGATCGACGCCCTCGAGCTCGGAAGCCGGCACCTCGTGTCCCAGCTTTTGCCACGGCGTCCCCAGTGTTTTAGCCATTGTTTATGTCCCTTCGCTGTGCGGTCACCCTCCGATACGGCAACCATTCGTTGGGACTAGTATATTTGCTAAAACGTTTTATCATGGTGAAAAAACGTTTTATCATCCTTATCAATCGCATCGATCAACAAAACGCGACATTCACCTGCGGCATTGCCTGTCACAGGTGCTCCACATTCAGTCTCTGCAAATTGATAAACGTGTTTAGTTGTGTTTAGTAAGCTCGAGCACGCTGCCCTTAACGATAAGCGCCGGCTCCAGAACGACCTCTTCGGCACGCCTACCGCCCCTACCGGCAAGACGCTTGGACATGCAGCCAAAAGCATGCTCCGCAAGGACACCAGGATCCTGCTCAATCGCAGTCAGTGCCGGTTCAAAGAGAACGTCGGCCGCCGAGTTGTCATAGCTTACGACCGAGATATCGCCCGGGATGCTCTTACCCATCTCGTGCAAGCGCTTGAGCAGACCGAGGGCAATGTTATCCGAGCTTGCGAACACGGCGGTGGCGTCAGTTGCGAGCACCGCCTCCGACGCCTCGTATGCGCTCGGAATGTAGTACTCGCTCTCAAACTCCAAACGTGCGTCGATCGGCAGGCCAACCTCGCGCAGCGCACGCTCGTAGCCGGCAAGACGTTTACGACCCGTATTGGAACGGCGAGCATTAACCAAGCAGGCAATGCGACGGTGACCCTGCTCGATCAGATAGCGGGTAGCCATGTAGCCACCCATCTCGTGGTCGAACATCACCTTGTCGCACTCGAGCCCCTCAATGGCACGGTCGACCATTACCGCCGGAATGGGCAGATGGCTGACTTCTTCGCGCAGGGCGCGGTCGTCGGAGAACTCGTCACCCACTACCAGAAAGACGCCGTCGACGCCGCGCGTCACCAGCTGGCGCAGCAGCTCAAGATCGTCGTCGGCACTTCCACCCGAGCTGGTAATAAAGAGCGCATAGCCATCCTCGCGGCAGCGCTTTTCCAAGCTGCCGGCGAGCGAGGCAAAAAAGCGGCTCTCGATATTGGGAACGATAAGGCCCAGCGTGCGTGACTCGCGCATGACCAGGCTGCGCGCGATCTGGTTAGGGACATAGTGGTTGCGCGCCGCGACCTCCTTGATGAGCTTGCGGTTTTCTTCCGAGATGCGGCAGGGCCGATTATTGAGAACAAGCGAGACCGACGAGGGGGAAAGCCCCACCTCCTGGGCAATCTGCTTGAGAGTAACTTTATTGCCCATCTCGCTCCTTCCGAGTATTCGCGCAATCCCTTGAAAGTATAGCGACCGTCCCTCTACCTCGATGATAAACACTTTACCAATCCGGTAGACGGCTGTTTTATCGCCGCCAGCGCACCAAATCCGTCCGGGTGGGGTATATTGCAATCGATTGATGACAACGACCACCAAAAGGCGGATATTCGTATGCACGAGAACGACTTTTTTAACGAGGACCTGCTGTGCGCGCTTGCTGGCGTTGCCGGCGAGGACAACGTGCTGATGAGCGAGCCCATGCGCGAGCACACCACGTTTAAAATCGGCGGCCCGGCCGACGTCTTTGTCACGCCCGATACCGAGCAGGGCCTCGTCGCCACGCTCGATACCTGCTATCGCTGCGATCTGCCCCTCACCATCGTGGGCAACGGCTCCGACTTGCTCGTCGGTGACAAGGGCATCCGCGGCATCGTCGTGGCACTGGGCGAGGACCTCTCCGACATTACGGTCAACGGCACGCACGTTACGGCAGCAGCCGGCGCCCTGCTTTCCGATGTCGCCGCGGCGGCAGCCGAGGCCGGTCTCACCGGCATGGAGCCCATCTCGGGCATCCCCGGATCGGTCGGCGGCGCCTGCTATATGAACGCCGGCGCCTATGGCGCCTGCATGGCCGATGTGCTGGAGTCCGTGCGCGTCTACAAGCCCGCCCGCATGCTCGACGACGGCACCCGCGGCAGCGGCAACATCATCGAGTTCGATGTCGACGAGCTTAACCTGGGCTATCGCAAGAGCCGCATCGCTGACGACGGCTTTATCGTGCTTTCGGCCACCTTCAATCTCGCCCCGGGCAACGCCGCGATGATCAAGGCCGACATGGACGACTACCGCCAGCGCCGCGAGGACAAGCAGCCGCTCGACATGCCGAGCGCCGGCTCCACCTTCAAGCGCCCCGAGGGCTACTTTGCCGGCAAGCTCATCATGGATGCCGGCCTGCGCGGCCATGCTGTCGGCGGCGCGCAGGTGAGCGAAAAACACTGCGGCTTTATCGTCAACGCCGACCACGCCACCGCCGCCGACGTCGACGAACTCATCCGCCACATCCAGGCAACCGTCAAGGACCAATTCGGAGTAGACCTACAACCCGAAGTCCACCGAGTAGGCGAATTTTTATAGCCCGCTCGCCGCGGTCCACTTTAATTAATAACGGGACAAGTGATGTAGCTCACTTGTCCCGTTTTCATTTATTTGCGAAGAACATCGGCCATCCGCAGGATTGAAATCATCGACCGATAAGTGAGTTCCACCTTTTCGCCCGCAAGCAGTCGTTTCGAGCCAATCTCATCTAGCCCCACAAGGCGAGAAAACAGCAAGCTACTCATCGTGCCCTCGTCAATTGATTCCTTTATGGTCTTCAAAACGTCCGTATCATGAAGCGACGCCGAGCTGTAGGGGGCAACACGAGCGGAACTCTCAATTAACGACGAGACAAAAGGATGGAGATGCTTTGGACATAGTCCATCAAACACCACATCCCCATTGTCATCCGAGCCGACTAGTCGCCAACTATAATGATCGACCCAGTCGTCTCCGTCATATATGGTGTCCATGAGCAACTTCCCGTCTAGAGAGAAACCTGTTTGAACATCGGGGTGCAAGACCGCAATCCATATAGGACCCGCAGCAGCTCCAACCCAACGCACCACACGACAATTGTATATTGCGGCTATTTTAGATCTACATGATCAGTTCGAGTTCGCAACAAGGCGATTATTGCAGCTAGGTTATATTTCATTTTCCACCTTGGTGAGCCGTCGGCTCCAAATTCCAAAACCGAAGTCCACCGAGTAGGCGAATTCCTTTAACAAAGAAGGCCCCGAAAGGGGCCTTCGCCATCTTTATATCAGACAACCAGTCCGGTGTATCGCGCCCCGAACCCGAGAGGGCCGCGTGCCCGCCCGCAATATATTTGATTGATCGCGAGTTCCGCACGCAAAGAAGGCCACTTAATGTGGCCTTCGTCTTGCGCAGGACTGCCCGAGCAGGCAACCTTATGCCTCGCCCGCAGTCCCGGACCAACCAGCTTCAAGCCGCAGTTACGACAGCGCAATACCGCCGAGCCAGCCCCAGCGCACGCCAGAGCCAGTGCCGTAGAACCCAATGAACGAGTCAAGCGACCTCGACGTGATGGCGCCCTCGTTACTCATAACGATGCCGCCGCCAACGTAGATGCCCACGTGGCCATAGATCAGGCCCGGTATGCCGGTACCGCTATGCGATGAGTCGGCAACAATCATGCCCACCTGCAGCGCCGAGCGGTCGGAGCTATAGCACCAGGCGTTAAACATATCGCACGCGTTACCGCCAAAGTAGCCAACGCCGGCGTTACGGAAGACATTGGTAACCCACGCCGCGCACCAGTTCTGACCCGGCGAAGGCGTGGAGTAGCACGCGTTGACGACGGCCTGCTGCTTGCCCGAGCCGGCATTCTGCTGCGGAGTTCCGGGCGCATACGATCCACCACCCGAGCTCGAACCACCCGAGTAGGAATTGTTCTTGTTCGCGGCGGCCGCGGCAGCAGCGGCGGCCTTCTTGGCAGCCTCCTCGGCCTGGGCGGCAGCGAGAATCTCTGAATCGCGCTGAGCCATGAGCTCCTTGACGTCGTCGGAAAGACCGCTCAGCACGGTCTGGACCTCTTGCTGCTTGGCCTGCATATCCTGCATCTGGGCAGTCTGCTGGTCCTTGAGCTTCTCCAAGTCGGCCTTCTGCGACTCAAGCTCGGTCTTTTGCGCATCGAGCTCTTCCTGGATGGTCTGAATGTCCTCGATGGCGTCGCGGTCGCTCTTGTTGATCTTCTCAACATAGTGCGCATTGGCGACGAGTTCCTCAAACGAACCCGAGGCGAGCAGCAGCGACAGGATGTTGGTGCCGCCCGACTTATAGCTGGCAGAAACGCGATCGGAAAGATCACCGCGCTTCTTTTTGAGCTCGGCCTTCTTTTCGTCAATCTGCGCCTGCGTGCTGTCAATCTGGCCCTGTACGCCCTCGATATCGTTGAGGGTCTGGGCGTTCTTGTTGGCCAGCGCCGCGTATTCATTTGCGATGCTGTCGAGCTGGGCCTGGACCTCGTCAAGCTGAGCCTGGGCCGCATTGAGCTTGTCGGTGGTTTCCTTGGTGGCCTCCGCAGCATGGGCGCGGGCGGGCAGACCAAAAAGAACGGCTGCAGAAGCTGCGCCGAACAGGGCCTTGAGGGCAGTGCGACGCGAAAGCTCCTGGGAAAGGATGGAATCGCTGTTTGGTGACATATCTACTCCGTTACATGTTTATTTATATGTCGCTCAACTCATACATATTAGCGTACATATGGCGCGTCCCAACGATTTCCACGAACGGCAGCAAACCGTGTGGTCGGCGGCTCATATGCAAACGTCAAGGTCGAGGGTATGCCCACGCCAAACATTTCCATGAGTACGTTAGCATGTTCATCTGCTTTTCCTGCCCTGCACGTTTTGGGTGCCCCTGCCTGCGCTATACTCCCCTGAAGAAGTGTTCCTGATTCGATAGGAGACTACATGTCCAAAGCACTCGACCCCAAAGACACCTGCGTCCTCGTAACCGGTGGCGCCGGCTTTATCGGCTCGCACACCGTCGTTCAGCTGCTCGAGGGCGGCTACCAGGTCGTCATCGTCGACGACCTCTCCAACTCCAGCGCCGTCGCCGTCGACCGCGTCAAGACCATCGTGGGCGAAGAGGCTGCCAAGAACCTCACCTTCTACGAGGCCAACGTGCTCGACCGCGAGGCCATGAACAAGATCTTCGACACCCATCAGATCGACCGCGTCATCCACTTCGCCGGCTTTAAGGCCGTCGGCGAGTCAGTGAGCAAGCCCGTCGAGTACTACCACAACAACATCGAAAACACCCTGGTGCTCATCGACGTCATGCGCAACCATGGCTGCAAGTCCATCATCTTCTCGAGCTCCTCGACCGTCTACGGCGACCCGGACAACCCGCCTGTCACCGAGGAAGACCCCAAGAAGCCCGCAACCAACCCCTATGGCTGGACCAAGTGGATGATCGAGCAGATCCTTATGGACGTTCACACCGCCGACCCCGAGTGGGACGTCGTGCTGCTCCGCTACTTCAACCCCATCGGCGCCCATCCGTCGGGCCTGATCGGCGAGGACCCCAAGGGTATCCCCAACAACCTGGTGCCCTATGTCGCGCAGGTTGCCGTGGGCAAGCTCGAGGCCGTTCAGGTCTTTGGCAATGACTACCCCACTCCCGACGGCACGGGCGTGCGCGACTATATCCACGTTTGCGACCTGGCCTCGGGCCACGTTGCCGCCCTCAACTGGATGAACGGCAAGACCGGCGTCGAGATCTTTAACCTGGGCACCGGCACCGGCACCTCGGTGCTCGAGGTCGTCGCCGCCTTCTCCAAGGCCTGCGGCAAGGAGCTGCCCTATGTGATTCGTGAGCGCCGTGCCGGCGATATCGCCGCCAACTGGTGCGATGCCTCCAAGGCCGAGCGCATGATGGGCTGGAAGGCCCAGTACGACATCGCGGACATGTGCCGCGATAGCTGGAACTGGCAGAGCCACAATCCCAACGGCTTCGCCGACGCTGAGTAGCAAAAACCTACATACCGCTCTTGCCCCGATCTCACGTTGTGAGGTCGGGGCTTTTTCACGGCATGTAACCATTCGCCGAAAATCGACCAACTTTTTTATCTTGCCTGTACATGTTTAAACAACATGTTTTACAATAGGCATATCGAATCAGAACATCGGAGGCGGACTGCACACCCATCGGCAGGCCGACCCCACAACAAGAAGGTTGGTGAGCGCATTCATGGAGCGTGCAAGCGGCGTCCTCATGCCCGTCTCATCTCTGCCCGGACCATACGGAATCGGCGGCTTTGGCTGGAATGCCTACGACTTCGTCGATTTTCTCGCCTCGTGCAAACAACATTACTGGCAGATTCTGCCCCTTACGACGACCAGCTATGGCGATTCGCCCTATCAGTCGTTCTCGGCCCGCGCGGGCAACCCTAACTTCATTGACTTTGCCGAGCTTATCGAGGCCGGCTATCTGGAGCAGCACGATATCGACGGCGTGTACCTGGGCTCCGACCCCAGCAACGTCGACTACGGCGCCATCTTTGCTGGCCGCCGCCAAATCCTCGACCGTGCCGCCGAGCGCTTCGCCGCGGATAAACCGGCCGATTTCGACAACTTTATCCAGGCAAACGAGGGCTGGCTCATTCCCTACTGCGAGTTTATGACCGTGAAGGAGGAGTGCGGGCTCAAGGCCTTTTGGGAGTGGCCCGAGGAGCTCCGCCGCCGCGGCGAGGCATCCAACAAGGTCTGCGCCGCCCATCCCGAGCGCATGCTCTACCACCAGATGACGCAGTATTTCTTCAATCGCCAGTGGAGCCGCCTCAAGGCCTATGCCAACGAGCACGACATCCTGATCATCGGCGACCTGCCCATCTACGTCTCGCGCGACTCCGTCGAGATGTGGGCCACGCCCGAGCTCTTTAAGATCGACGCCGCCGGCAATCCCGTCAGCGTCGCGGGAACGCCGCCCGATCAGTTCTCGGCCACCGGCCAGTACTGGGGCAACCCCATCTATGACTGGGATGCTATGGAAGCAGACGGCTTCTCCTGGTGGGAAGGCCGCGTCCGAGCCGCCCTCGACATGTACGACATCATCCGTCTGGACCATTTCCGCGGTTTCGAGGCATTTTGGGAGGTGCCGTTCTCCTCTCCCGATTCGTCATATGGTTCGTGGACGCAGGGACCCGGCCTCAAGCTCTTCAAGGTGCTCGAGGAAAAGCTCGGCACGCTTCCCATCATTGCCGAAGACCTGGGCTTTCTTACCCCTGGTGTCATCGACATGCGCGACACCACGGGCTTCCCTGGCATGAAGATCCTGCAGTTTGCCTTTGAGGGCACCAACTCGTACTACCTGCCGCACAACTACATTGCCAACACCGTCGCCTACGTCGGAACGCATGACAACGAAACGGCACGCGGCTGGTATGAGGGAACGGCCACCCCGCGTCAGCGCGAGCAGGCGGCCCTGTATACCCACCAGCAGGCAGGCGAGCCCATGGCCGACGCGCTCAACCGCACCATCGCCGCCAGCGTGAGCGATACCTGCATCTACACCATGCAGGACCTGCTCAATCTGGGCAACGAGGCGCGCATTAACACCCCCGCCACCCTGGGCGGAAACTGGACCTGGCGCATGCTCGATGGCGCCATCACCCGCGAACTCGAGCACAAGCTCACCGGCTGGACCGAGACCTACTTCCGCATCCCATCGGAAGCCGAAATCGAGCTTCCCCAATAGGAGCCACCGCGCCCGACCCCACCCCACCGTGCGGACGCGACCGCTTTTCCCGCGCGAGGCCACCCCAATCCCCTCGCGCGGGCTTCTTTTGAATTTCTGACATGTCGTCAACTCACCACAGGAGGAAACATGCCCCGTATCGATCTTGCGGATCTTGCCGAGCAGTCCTTTGGAACTTCGCTCGAGCAACTCGATGACCGCCGCATTTACAAACTGCTGGTCAAGCTCGTGCAGGAGCGCTCCGCCGCCTGCCCGCTCAACAATGGCAAGAAAAAGCTCTATTACATCTCTGCTGAGTTTTTGATTGGCAAACTGCTGATCAACAACATGATCGACCTTGGCATCTATGCCGAGGTTAAAGACCAGCTCACCGCCGCCGGCCACGACCTCAACAAGATTGAGGAGTTTGAGGTCGAACCGTCGCTGGGCAACGGCGGCCTGGGCCGTCTGGCCGCGTGCTTCCTGGATTCCATTGCCACGCTGGGCCTTACCGGTGACGGTGTGGGCCTCAATTACCATTACGGCCTGTTCCGTCAGCGCTTTGTCGACAATCAGCAGAAGGCCGTCCCCGACGAGTGGCTTGGCGAGCAGGACATCCTGATCGATGACGACCGCTCCTACACCGTCGAGTTTGGCGATTTTGCCGTCACATCCAAGCTCGTCAACATCGATGTGCCCGGTTACGGCCAGCCCACCAAGAACCGCCTGCGTCTGTTTGACCTGGCAAGTGTCGACGACGGCCTGGTACCCGGCAGCTCCATCGACTTCGACAAGACGAAGATCGCCAAGAACCTCACCTTGTTCCTCTATCCGGATGATTCCGATGAGCAGGGCCGCCTGCTTCGCATCTACCAGGAGTACTTCATGGTGAGCAACGCCGCCCAGCTCCTGATCGACGAGGCCGTCGAGCGCGGCAGCAACCTGCACGATCTGGCCGACTACGCCGTGGTCCAGATCAACGACACGCACCCCACCATGGTCATTCCCGAGCTCATCCGCCTGCTCACCACCGAGCACGACATCGAGTTTGACGAAGCCGTTACCATCGTGCGCTCCATGGTCGCCTACACCAACCACACGATCCTTGCCGAGGCGCTCGAGAAGTGGCCGCTCGCCAGCCTGCAGAAGGTCTCGCCCACCATCGCCGACATCATCGTCAGGCTCGACGAGGTTGCCAAGGCCGAGCACGACGACCCGCGCGTCGCCATTATCGACGAGCACGACACCGTCCACATGGCCCACGTGGACATTCACTTTGGCTTCTCCATCAATGGCGTCGCCGCACTCCACACCAAGATTCTGGAGGACACCGAGCTTCACCCGTTCTACGAGATCTATCCCGAGAAGTTCTCCAACAAGACCAACGGCATCACCTTCCGCCGTTGGATCCAGGGAGCCAACCCTGCGCTTGCCAGCCTGCTCGACGATGTGATCGGCACCGATTGGCGCAGCACCGGCGACCTGAGCAAGCTCGCCGAATTCGCTAACGACAAGGATGTTCTTGAGCGCCTGGCCGCCACCAAGGCCGAGGCCAAGACCATCATGCGCCAGTTCATGGCGCTCGAGCAGGGCGTGACGATCCCATCCAACGCCATCATCGACGTCCAGGTCAAGCGCATCCACGAGTACAAGCGCCAGCAGATGCTCGCGCTCTACATCATCTGGAAGTACCTCGACATCAAGAACGGTAACAAGCCCGAGCACCCCGTCACTATCATCTTTGGCGGCAAGGCGGCACCTGCCTATACCATCGCCCAGGATATCATCCACCTAATCCTGACGCTTTCCCAGTGGATCGCCAACGACCCCGACGTGGCCCCCTACCTGCAGGTCGTCATGATCGAGAACTACAACGTCACCGCCGCCGAGCGCGTGATTCCCGCTGCCGACATCTCCGAGCAGATCAGCCTGGCCTCCAAGGAGGCGAGCGGCACCTCTAACATGAAGTTCATGCTCAACGGCGCTTTGACCCTGTGCACACTCGACGGCGCCAACGTGGAGATTGCCGAGCTCGTAGGCGACGAGAACATCTACACCTTTGGTGCCTCTTCCAAGCAGGTCGAGCAGCTCTACGCCGACGGCAGCTATGACGCCGGCGCGCTCTATCGCAAGCCCGGCATCAAGCTGCTGGTGGACTTCATCACCAACCCCGCCTTTATGGCGACCGGCAACGCCGAGCGCCTGCAGCGTCTGCACGACGACATCAAGGGCAAGGACTGGTTTATGGCCCTGCTCGACATTGAGGAGTACATCCAGACCAAGGAGCGCGTGCTGGCAGACTACGAGGACCAGGACGCTTGGATGCGCAAGGCGCTGATCAACATCGCCAACGCCGGCACCTTCTCGTCTGACCGCACGATCTCCCAGTACAACGACGAGATTTGGCACCTGAGCTAATTTCGTTTCCTTTACCCATCCTCTTGAAAGCGGAGTCGCGGCAACGCGGCTCCGCTTTTTTGCCCGCGTGTTGCCCGTGGCCCGCCTCGACAAAATCGTCTCAATCTGTAACACCTACTCGGCCAAAACGGCCCTACCTGTTACAGATCAAGACAAACCGGTCCTTTCCCTAGGGTTTATCTCAATCTGTAACATCTAACGTCTGAAATCCGCCCTTACTGTTACAGATCGAGACAAAAGGATAAGCCGGCTAATACAATCTCGTTCTGTAACAGGTAGCTGCCGAAATCAGCCTCCCGTGTTACAGATCGAGATGAAAGGATAGGCAGCTCGATGCTGTCTCAATCTGTAACATCTAGACCCAATTTGGCCCTCCTCCTGTTACAGATCAAGACAAACCGGCAGATGAACGGCCCCAGCACAAAGAAAGGCTCCCCTCTCGCCCAGCGGACAGGAGGGGAGCCTTATATGTGACCACGGCAAAAGGATGGCAAAGCCGCAGTCGCCCAAAAGGAGGGCCTGATTGGATCGGGCCTAGATAAGGTTCTTGCCAGACACCTTATCGAAGAGATGGGTCGCGTTCTTCTCGAACTTGAACCAAATGGGGTCGCCCGCCTTGAGCGCACCCTTGGCCTCGAGATCGACGACGGGGATGATCAGGACAAACTGGCCGTCGGAAGACATCACGTGAACGTGCTCGGTCGAACCCATGAGCTCAGTAACCTCGATGGTGCCCTGAAGCGCACCCTCCTCGCCCTTTTCGGCAAGCAGAATCTGCTCGGGGCGCACGCCGGCCGTAATCTCCTTCACGTCGCCGCCGTCCCAATTAAGGGCGAGCTGAGCGCAGGTCTCGGGAGCCAGCGCGACATTCATGTCGTCGGTCTTGACGGTAAAGCCGTCGCCCGAGCGCACCAGCTGGGCATCGAAGAAGTTCATCTGCGGCACGCCGATGAAGCCGGCGACGAAGATGTTCGCGGGATGGTTGAAGACCTCCTGCGGCGTGGCGATCTGCTGGACAACGCCGTCCTTCATGACCACGATACGGTCGCCGAGAGTCATGGCCTCGGTCTGGTCGTGAGTGACATAGATGAACGTACCCTTGATCTCGTGGCGCAGCTTGATGAGCTCGGCACGCATCTGGTTACGAAGCTTGGCGTCCAGGTTGGACAGCGGCTCGTCCATCAGGAAGACCTTGGGGTCACGCACGATGGCGCGGCCGATGGCGACGCGCTGGCGCTGACCGCCCGAAAGCGCCTTAGGCTTGCGGTCGAGGTACTCGGTGATACCCAAGATCTCGGCAGCGGAGCGAACCTTGCGGTCGATCTCGTCTTTGGGGACCTTCTTGAGCTCAAGCGTAAACGCCATGTTCTCGTACACCGTCATGTTGGGGTACAGGGCGTAGCTCTGGAACACCATGGCGATGTCGCGGTCCTTGGGCGCCACGTCGTTGACGCGCTTGCCGTCGATGAGCACGTCGCCCGAGGTAATGTCCTCCAGGCCGGCGACCATGCGCATCGTCGTGGACTTACCGCAGCCAGAGGGGCCAACGAGGACGACGAACTCCTGGTCGTGAACGGTGAGGTTGAAGTCCTCTACAGCGAGCACGCCATCCTCGGTAACCTTAAGGTTATGCTTCTTCTCCTCGGTCTTCTTCTTTTTGCCAAAGAAGCCCTTCTTTTTGGACTCGGTGTTGGGATACACCTTCTGAACATGTTTGAGAACGATCTCGGCCATGTCTTTACCTTTCGATGTGCGGCGCCGCGCTGAGGGGCGCCGCAGAAACTTGCAAAACAGTTACGGCATCAGCCCTTGACGGCACCTGCCACCACGCCGTCGATGATGTACTTCTGGCAGAGGATGTACATGATGACGATGGGGATAACGACCATCATGATGCAGGCCATCATGGGGCCGAGCTCGACGTGGCCATAGCCGCCGCGGAAGTACTGGATCAAGATAGGAATGGTCTTGTACTTGGTGGAGTCGAGGGTGAGGTAGGGCAGCAGATAGTCGTTCCAGACCCACATGGTCTCGAGAATGCCGACCGAAAGATAGGTGGGCTTCATGATGGGAAGGACGATCTTAAAGAACACCTGGACCGGGTTGCAGCCGTCGATCATGGCCGCCTCCTCGATCTCGAGCGGGATGTTCTTTACAAAGCCGGCGAACATAAAGACCGCCAGGCCCGCGCCAAAGCCCAGATAGATAAAGCAGATGTTGAACGGCGTGTTGAAGCCGATGCGGTCCGCCAAATTGGACAGCGTGAACATGAGCATCTGGAAGGGCACGACCATCGAGAAGACGAACAGGTAATAGAAGAAGTTCGAGATCTTGTTGTTGACACGAACCACATACCAAGCGCACATGGAGCAGCACACCAAAATCAGCACGACCGACGTGACCGTGATGATGAGCGAGTACATGAAGGCCGAGGCAAAGCCCTGCTCGTTAAGAGCGTGCAGGTAGTTTGCAAGGCCGTTGAACGTCTCGGGCGTGAGCAGATCGAACGCTGTGGTGGTGCTGATTGCGGTCGCTTTCTTAAAGGAATTGAGCGCGATCATGAACACGGGGTAGATCCACGCGAGCGACAGAATCGTAAAGAAAATCGAGAGCGCGCGGTTGATAACCTTATCGCGTTTCATTACTGCTGCACCTCCTTGGACCTCGTGGCCTTAAGCTGAATCATGGAGATGGCTACGACCAGGATGCAGAAGATAACCGCCTTGGCCTGACCGATGCCCTGCCACGCGATACCGGCACGCGAATAGAACGTGTTGTAGATGTTCAGGGCGAGCATCTCGGTGGAGTGCGCGGGGGCGCCGCCGGTAAGGGCGAGGTTCTGGTCGAACAGCTTAAAGCCGTTGGTGATGGACAGGAACAGGCAGATGGTGATGGTCGGCATCAGGTTAGGGATCTTAACCTTCCAAAACGTCTGCCATGCCGTGGCACCGTCGACCTTGGCGGCCTCGATGTAGTCGGACGGAATGGACTGCAGACCGGCGATGTAGATGATCATCATGTAGCCGACCTGCTGCCACAGGGTCAGGATGATAAGGCCCCAGAAGCCAGCAGCAGAGTTAAGCGCGATGAGCTGGGCGCCCACGTTGGAGAGCAAGCAGTTGATCAGAATCTGCCAGATGTAGCCCAGCACGATGCCGCCGATCAGGTTAGGCATAAAGAAGATCGTACGGAAGATGTTGGTGCCTTTGAGCGCCTTGCGGGTGAGCGCCTGCGCAATTGCCAGGGCGATCACGTTGATGAGCACCGTCGACAGGAAGGCAAACGCCACGGTAAAGAAGAACGACGTGGCAAACTGCGGATCGGACAGCGCGCGCACGTAGTTCGCGATACCGACAAAGTGCGCGTTGTTGATGGTAATAAACTGGCAGAACGAGAGATAGAAGCCCTGGATAAAGGGGATCACGAACCCGATCATAAACGCCAGGCACGTGGGCAGCATAAAGAGCGGCCACCAGCGCTTGAGTGCTTTGCCCATAGAAGGGTCCTTTCAATATGCAGGGGGCGGGCAAACCTACGTCTGCCCGCCCCCTGTCGCTAATCAGATAGCTTGGGCAGCAACTGCTTACTCGGAAGCAGCCTTCTCGGTCTTCCAGCCATCGACGAAGGCGTTCTTGACGCCGTCCCACTTGGTGTTGTCGGCAGCGTAGGCGATCAGAGCCTGCTTGAGGTTCTTCTTCCACTCCTCAGAGGGGATGTAGACGAAGTCCCAAGCGACGGTCTTCTTGCCGTCCTTGGCCATGGCAACGGCCTGCTGCGAGAAGACGTTGGTGGTCTCCTTGGCGCTCTTGAACGGAGCGGTCAGACCCATCTTGTCGGCGATGATGCTGGTCGGGGTGTCAGCGGTGACGCACCAGTACATGAAGTCCTCGGTGGCCTTCTGAGCATCCTCGGAAGCCTGGGAGCTCACGCACCAGTAGTTCTCGCCGCCGGAGCACAGGCCCTGGTTCTCCTCGCCGTCGACGCCGATGTAGATCGGCAGCATGCCGAGCTGGTCGTCGGTCATACCGGCCTTGGTGAGGTCAGCGTATGCCCAAGAGCCGTTCTGATAGAAGACGGCCTTGCCGGTTGCGAACTCGTTGGTGGCGTCGTCGCCGGTCTTGGAGGCAAGCTGCGAAGGATCGCAGGTGGAGTCGGTGATGTACAGGTCGAAAATCTGCTTGAAGTTGTCGAGATACTCGCCCTTGATCTCGTCGTCCTCCTGGTTGTGCTCCTTCTCGAACTCGTAGTAGAGCGGGAGGTTGGCGAGGTGGGTGGTGTAGCGCCAGCTGGAGGAGTCATCCATGCCGGCAGAAGTGAAGGCACCCTCAACGCCGAGCTCGTCCTTGCGGGCCTGGATGTCGTCAGCACAAGCCTTCAGCTTGTCGAAGGAGTTGATGTCCTCGGCCTTGTAGCCAGCCTTCTCGAGCAGCTGCTTGTTGTAGATGATGCCGTAGCTCTCCTGGACCCAGTCGATACCCAGATCCTTGCCATCGGACTGCAGAGCCAGGGAGTCGTCAATGAGCTCACCGCGGAGCTTGGTATCGGACAGGTCGGCGCAGTAATCCTTCCAGTTCTTAAGACCGGTGGGGCCGTTGACCTGGAACAGGGTCGGAGCGGAGCTCTTGGACATCTCGGACTTGAGCTTCTCCTCGTAGGTGTTGGAGGCGGCGGTCACGATCTTGACCTCGACGCCCTTCTCCTCCTTGTACGCCTTGGCGATCTCCTTCCACTCCTTGTCGACCTCGGGCTTAAATTGGAGGAAGTAGACCTCGGCAGCGTCACCAGAAGCAGAGGAGCCGGAGCCGGCGGAGCCACCGCAGCCCACGAGACCCAGACCAAGAACCGCAGCCGCGGAACCAGCAAAGCCCAGGAACTGCCTTCTGCTCATTTCGTTCTTCATTACAATCCACCCTTTCACACCGTGGCGGCACCCTTTGCCGCCGCCTTCGGAGATTGGCTCGGGGACTTTGCCCCTTTTGCTGATTTGTACGATACGCTATTTGGCTACTTGTTTGAACAAGTATTACTAGAGCGGTAGAAAAACTTCGGTGAACGGTAATTTCAACTTGATACTTGACAAGTTTTGTATAAACAATTATTTGTTATCGAATGCAGAGAAAACGCCCGGTCAAGCCGATGCTTCGTCGGTTTGACCGGGCGTTTTCGCTTTGAGGGCATGGGTCTCGTCAGGCTGCGAGCTAGCCGGCTATCGCTTGGAGTTGACGCGGTAGTGGAAGATCTCGGGATGCGTGCGGGCATGCGTGACCTCGAACAAGATGCCGTCCGAGGTGTACGACTGGCTCTCCATGACGGCAACGCAGTTGTATTTGCCGAGGTCAAGATAGCTGCAGTCCTCATCGTTGGCAAGCTCGACGCTCACTGTACGGCGACTCGCCATCACCTTGACGCCGCGTTTGTGCTCCAGATAGTCGTAAATTGACTTTGCGGCGATCTCGGGCGTCAGGCCCTTGGCAATTGACTCCAAAAAGTAACCATGGTCTACTTGGCGCGCATTGCCGTTAAGGCTTCGGACACGCACCACGCGAATCAACTCCTCGCCCACCTTAAAGCCCAGGCGACGAGAGAGTTGCTCGGTGCAAATCAAATGCTCAAAAGACTTGACCTCGGTCGATGCGACGGCATTGTTGCGCTTTGCAAATTCGCCAAACGACTCGACTTCCTCGAGTGCGCCCAGCATGTCGGTTTCGCCCTTGAGCCAAATAACGCGCACGCCCTTGCCGTGTATAGGCTGCACAAACATCTGGTCGGCCAGCATGCTCAAGGCGCGTCGAACGGTATTGCGCGTGCAGCCAAACTCCGCGGTCAGCTCGGCTTCGGTTGGCAGCATCTCCTGAAACGCATAAGTCCCGTTAATGATGCGCGAACGGATCTCGCGGTAGATTCCTTCGTAAATCGCTTTTGGCATGACTTCACCTCTAATGAATATGTATGGTTAGGCACGATAGCATTTCTTAAAGTTGTTTAAACCGATTATCGGCAAAGCGACAGGATTTAACCGTTGACGGTTTCTGTCCCGCCCAAACCGGTTTCGATCAAAACTGCCGGTACGACAATCGTCTGGTCCTCTACAATGAATCCATTGTTTAAACGTTTCACCACGCGCAACGCGCCTCGATATTCGGGAGGCAGAACATGCTGCAAAAAATCCAACGCTTTGGCGGGGCAATGTTCGCGCCCGCCATTTTGTTTTCCATATCGGGCCTTATGGTCGGCGTCTCCGCCCTCGCAACGTCTGCGGATATCGTCGGCGACCTCGCCGTATACGGAACCCCTTGGTACGTTTTTTGGACTATCATCCAGCGTGGCTCGTGGACGGTCTTTAAGCGCCTTCCGCTCCTTTTTGCCGTAGCGCTGCCCATCGGCCTTGCCCAAAAGCAGCCGGCGCGTTGCTGCTTCGAGGCGCTCGTCGCCTATTTTGCCTACTGCTTCTTTTTGAGCGAGATCATCAAGCTGAGCGGAGACAACCTTGGACTTAAGTACCCGTCGTCTTTGACCTCCGCTAGCGGCATCACCATCATCGACGGCATCAAGACACTCGACACCGGCATTATCGGCCCGCTAGCGGTGTCGGCAACCGTCGTCGCCATCCATGACCGCTTCTACGATGTCAAGGTTCCCGATTGGCTCGGCACCTTCTCGGGTTCCTCGCTGGTCTATCTCATCAGCTTTTTCGCCGTACTCGGCCTTGCCATTTTCTCGGCCGTCACGGTGCCCTACGTATACGGTGTAACCGAAACGCTGCGCCACGCGCTTGCGGGCGTTGGTCCCTTTGGCGTAGGCATCTTTGTCTTTTTAGAACGAGCACTCGAGCCCATGGGGCTGCACCACCTGCTCTACATGCCGATCTACTACGACAACCTGGTCATTAACGACGGCATCTACGCCACGTGGACCAATTTGCTCCCCATTCTCTCCCATAGCACGCGTCCCCTCAATGAGCTTGCGCCGTGGGCCGGTTTTACCGCCACCGGCTGGGTCAAGCTCTTTGGCCTTCCTGCCATCGCGGCTGCGTTCTACTCCACCGCAAAGCCCGAGCGCCGCGCTGGGCTCAAGGTCATCCTGGTTCCCGCCATTGTTGCCTCAGTGGTCTGCGGCGTCACCGAACCGCTCGAGTTTCTCTTTATGTTCACCCACCCTGGGCTCTTTTTGCTCTATGCCGTCCTATCTTCCTGCCTCGCCATGGCTATGAACTTCTTTGGCGTCGTCGGCATCTTCTCGGGCGGTTTTATGGAAATGGCTGCCTTCAACTTTATCCCGCTCATGCGGACGCATGCCGGCTCCTACCTTTTGGCACTCGGAATCGGACTCATCTTTAGCGTCATCTTCTTTCTGAGCTTTCGAGGTCTTATTCTGACCTTTGACCTTAAAACCCCGGGACGCGAGGACCACATCGCCAGCAACGCGGCGCTCTCGCGCTTGACGGGAGACGACGTTGACGAAAAGTGCTCATCCAAAACCGGCGCTTCCGGCGACCAGGCCTCACAAGATCATCTGCTCGCCGAGCAGGTTGTGACGCTTCTGGGCGGCGTCTCCAACATTGTGGGCGCAACCAACTGCGCCACGCGGCTGCGCGTCGAAGTCGTGGACCCCTCCATCGTCGCGGAAAATGCGACCTTTGTCGCAGCGGGTGCCAAAGGCCTCATCGTCACCGGCAAGACCGCTCAGGTAATCATCGGCATCTCGGTACCCCGCGTCAAAGAGCACTTTGATCGGATTATGGGACTCGAACCGGGTTTTGCATTCGCCGCCTCGCCTTCTCATGCCGCCGACGCCACCAAAAAGCATGGCAATGTCTGCTTCTTCGACATCGACGGTACGCTCGCCTGGCAAGATCCCAAACTTGCCCAAGAGCTCCCCGAGGGCGAGCGAGATCTTTCCCCCTATCCCAACGAGGCGGTTGCGCAGGCAATTCGCACGTTTGTCGCCAACGGCAACAAGGCCTTTATCTGCACGGGACGCACCCTCAGCTGCATCCATCCTAAGCTGCTTGAGCTGCCGTGGGCGGGCGTCGTGTGCCTCGCGGGCGGTTACGCCGAACTCGAGGGGCGCATTGTGCGAAATGCAGCCATAAACCCTGGTCTGCTACAGCGCCTCGCCCCCTATCTCGAGCAATCGGGTGAGGTCATTCGCTTTGAAGGTATCGATCGCGTGGTGCGCATGAGTGCAGATGCCCCCGAGACGTACGGATACGCACGCACCGTGGGCGACGCCGTCACACAACTTGAGCACTACAACGCCTATAAAATTCTTATGTCCACGCCACTTGGCAACCGCATCGCCCAAGATGAAGAGCTTGGACCCCTGCTCTGCCTCAATGAGCTCGAACTCGAGGTCACAGAAATCTCGCCTCGCGAGTGCACCAAACGGGCCGGAATCAAGGCCGTGCTTGACGCCCTGGGGCCAGACCACGGCACCGTATATGGCATTGGCGACGCGAGTAACGACATCGCCCTCATGGAGGCGGTCGATGTTGGCATCGCTATGGGCAACGCGCCGGACTTCCTCAAGGAAAAGGCCGACTACGTAACCGACAGCTTCGACCACGACGGTGTCGTCACCGCGCTCGAACACTTTGGGCTTATCTAGCCGAGCCCCTTGCCGCGTTTGCGACCGCAAGACTCAATCTTCTTCAACCGCCGCGCTCGACGCCCCAATGTGGCAATATGTTGTCTGCATAATGCAACGGTGCAACCTAAGAAAGAATGCGAGAACCCGTGTCCAGTCCGTTTACCAGCTTTTTAGCCCAGCACTTTGACCAGATTAACGACTATCTGGCCACGTTCTTTGACGGACAGGCAACTTCCGCCGATATCGAGCGTTACCTGTATGCCCCGCTCTCGGCATTTACGGCCAATGCCGGCAAACGCCACCGCCCGCTCATCTGCATGCTCGCCGCCACCGCGGTAGGTGGCAGCTTTGAGAGTGCCCGCAGCGCAGCGGCGGCTATCGAGCACTTTCAATCGGGAGCGCTTATCCATGACGACATAGCCGACAACGGCCAGCTGCGTCGCGGCAAGCCTTGCATGCACCTTACCGAGGGCACGGGCCTTGCCATCAACTGCGGCGATCTGGCGCTCACCATGGTCACCAAGACGGTTCTCGACGACCCCACACTCGAGGCAGACGTGAAACTCCGTGTACTCCACGAGCTCACCGAGATGATCGTTCGCACCATCGAGGGCCAGGCGCTCGACTTGGGCTGGGTCCGCGATGGACGCTTTGACATCTCGGTCGACGATTATCTGGACATGGCAACACACAAGACGGCGTACTACAGCGGAGCCACGCCACTTGCCGCCGGAGCCATTATCGGCGGCGGCAGCGATGGGCAAATCGAAGCGCTGCGCGCCTTTGGTCTACACACGGGCCTTGCCTTTCAGATTCAGGACGATCTGCTCAACTTGATCGGCACCAAAGAGGCCGCCAACAAGGACTTCCGCACCGATATCACCGAGGGCAAGCGCACCCTCGTCGCCGTGCACGCCCTGTCAGACGAGCGTTGTCACGACGAGGTCGAGGCAATCCTTTCCTCGGGCACCGAGGACCCCGCGCAACTTGCACGCGCCGTGGAGATCTTCCAGGAGACCGGCTCCATCGATTACGCCCACACTTACGCGCTTGACCTGACCGCCAAGGCCAAAGCGGCCATCGAGAACGTTGAGCTTGATCCGCACGCACGCGAGCTGTTCCTCTCCATGGCAGATTTCTTTGTGGAGCGCCTTAACTAGCGGGGGTAATAAAACCTGTCAGCAGCGTATTTGGGTACAACTTGCTACACTGTTGAGTGCATGTTTATGCATCCCTTTGCGTTGTCTATCCGACACACGTTCAAATAGTACGAATGGTACGCCGAAAGGGGTTCGTTCATGGAACCTATTACAACGGGCATGCAGGGAGCAGCCGTCGAGGACGTCCAGTCCCGCCTTCTGCAGCTCGGCTATACAATCGATGACACCGAGGTCTCCGACAAGCGCTTTGGCACCACCACCGAGCAGGCTGTTGGCACCTTTAGGCTCGACAGTGGCCTTGCCGCTGGCTGCGCCGTCGATATCACCTGTTGGAGCGCCCTGGTAGACGCCTCGTATAAACTGGGCGACCGCACGCTCTATCTGCGCATGCCCAATTTCCATGGCGCCGACGTTCAGGCCCTGCAGCGCGCGCTCAACGTTTTGGGTTTTGCCTGCGGAGAGGACGACGGCTATTTTGGCCCGCACACCGAGGCCGCTCTGCAGCAGTTCCAGGAAAATGTTGGCCTGTTTGCCGATGGCATGGCGTTCCAGGATACCTACGCCTATATCAACCGCCTGCATCACGTGTGGGAGGGCAAGCCCTCGGTTACCGAGGCCGAGTCGCGCATCGGTTTTGCCCGCGCCGCCAACGTGCTCGAGCGCTTCCAGATTGCCGTCATCGGTGAGGACCCCATCGCACGCAGCGTTGCATCGCGCATGTGGAACATCGCCACGGCGACGACCGACAGCAGCGGCATGATGCTGTGCGATTCCGAGGTTCCGACCGACGTGGATCTGGTGCTCGAGATCGCAAGCGATGAGCTGCCCGCAGATGCTGCGCCGCGCGCCACGATCGCCCTTGCCGAGTGTCACAACCTTGCACAGCGCATCCGCACCGCCAATGTCGCCGCGCAGCAAAAGCCCGCGCGCATCCGCATTGAGCTCACGGGCATGACGCGCTACAACGGAACCTTCACCGCAAGTGATGCGCAGACACTCGCCGTACGCCTGCTCGATGGCGTTTGCGATGCCCTCGCAGATTAGGTAAACTAAACGGGTTGCTTTTGGGCAACACCACACATTGGGACGTAGTTCAACGGTAGAACTCCGGTTTTTGGTGCCGGCTGTTGGGGGTTCGAATCCCTCCGTCCCAGCCATTAAAATTGAGCGCCCTGAGCCCATAACGGCCCAGGGCGCTTTCTTGTGAGCAAGCGGAGGGATTCGAACCCGCAAGGGTGCGGAGCTGAGAAAACGCGAAGCGTTTTCCAGCGCAGCACGCAAGGAGCGAAGCGACGCAGCGGGGCGCGGCCGCCGGCAGGCGGACGCGGAATCCCTCCGTCCCACATCGACCGAGAGCTCCTCGCGTTAAGAAAATCGAGCCAACGCCGCCAAGCGGAGGGATTCGAACCCGCAAGGAATCTACCTATATAAGACAGGCGCCCCAAGCCCACTCGGACCAAGAGCGCCTTACATCTAGAAAATATCAGCCCAGTTCCGAAAAGCGAGCCGCATGCAACAACCAAGCCACCACAGGCCCCGGGAGAGCGGGGACACCGGCTTAGGTTTATCGCGAGTTCCGCACGAACAGGAGGCCACTTAATGTGGCCTCCGTCGTGAGCAGGACTGTAGAGCAGGAAACCTAAGCCGGTGTCCCCGCTCTCCCGGGGCCGGCGGAATTTAGTTGTTCAGCATGCGGTCGAAGCTTCCCGAGTCGCCATCCCGATAGTCGGCGGTCATCAGAATCTCCTGCGGAATGCGTCCGCCCTCGCGCAGCACATTGCGGAACTGCACGCGCGTGACCATGGGCAGGTCTTTGATCGTCGCCGCCAGGTTCTGCGGCACGCCCTGGTTGGCAGCCGCGGGCTCGCACGCGCCGCCAGCCTTCACACGGCGCTTGTGCTCGGCGAGCATGGCGCGATACATACCGGCATGCAGGCGAATCTCAACGACATTGGCATTACGGGCCTGCTCGACAATGCGCGCACCCTCTCGATCGATGTCGCCCACATAGTAGACATAATTAAAGCGATAGCCGACCTCGGCCAGATAATCATCCAGTGCGTGCGAAACGCTCGCCTTGCAGCCGCCGCCAAAGATCACGCCACCAACTTTGGTGCCAAAAAGCTTGGCGTGCTTGCGGCCGCGCAGGAGCTTGACGATCTCGTCATAGGTGTCCAGGTTCTCGACCATAATGAACGGCTTGTCGGCGCCCAGCGTAAAGAATCCCGTAAAGTGCACGGGGCGGTTAGGGGCGACCTTAATCGCCTGCATGCTGATGCCCTTTTCGGTCATACGCCGAATCAGGCGCTCGCCGTGTTTGCCGTCAAAGGCCTTCTCATCGTTAAAAATCTGGTAGGCGCGCTGGCGACGCGAAGCGACCGGCGTGTCGGCGCCGCGATTCTGCTCTATCCAAGCCTGGATGATCGCAATCTCCTCGGCAATCTTGCGGTTGGACATCTCGTTGTGCTGAGTGCGCTGCGGAGCTTTTTTGTTATCCTTGCCCTCGACCTTAACGATTTGAGTCTGCTGCTCCTTAATCTTGGAGAGCGCCGTAGGCGTGGGAACGACCTTGAGCAGCTGCCTGCCCAGGACACGGGCCAGAGCAAACGCCGAAACCTCGCCATGAGCGGGCGGCTCAGGCTGCTGGGCGGCCGCATCGTTTGCAGTCGGTTTGGGCTGCGCCTGGGATTTGCGCTTGGAATCCGCCTGAGCTTTGCGCTCTTGCTTTGGCGCGGACGGACCCTTTTGCGAGCGCTCGGGCTTGTCCCCCTTCGCCGGCTGGCGCTTGGGCTGCTCCACCAGGGCCTCGGCCTTCGCATCCTTGCTTTGCGTCGCTGCCTTCTCGGCCGCGGCCTCGGCATTTGAGCCACGACCGCCGCGGTGACGACGGCGGCGGGGCTTGCTTGAGGCGCTCTCCCCTGTCTGCTTATCAGCGGACTGTTGAGCTTTGACCTCGGTGTCAGCCGCAGACTGCGACTCGGAAGGTTGCTGCTCGCAAGCCACCGGCTCAACGGTTTTCTCAGTTTGTTCGGCCTTATCGGCCTGAGCGGTCGAAGCCGGCTCGCCCTTCTCCTGACGCTTTATGGGATACGCGCGCCCCGCAAAACCGCGGCCGGGACGACACGAACCCGAAACCCTCTTGGCAGACTCCTCAGCATCGCCTGCAACCTCGGAAGGCTCTTCAGCCTCATGCGCGACATCCTGCTGCACAGCCTTAAAGTGAGCACCGCGACGACGCTTGGGCTCTTGGGCCTCCACGGGCTTTTGCTCCTTCGCGGGCTTCTGCGACTCAGCGGCAACCTCGGTCTCAACAGCCTCGGTATCGAGCTCATCCTTTTGAGCCACGGCGCGACGGAAGCGCTCCTGCTGGGCACGGCGTTGAGCATCGCGCTTGCCGCCCCCGCCAAAACCGCCGCGGCCGGCCTTGGCCGTAAAGGCGCGAACGACGTTCTCATCGAGCAGCTCGTCGGTATCGACATGCTCGCGCGGGGCCGTTTCCACCGAAGCGGGCGCCTCGACAACGTCCTCGACGGCCTCTTCGACAGCCTCGGCAAGCTGCTCCTGAGCATCACTTATCTCGGCATGAATGGTATAGAACGCCGGACGTCCGTTAATGCCGCTGCCCTCGATCTTGGTAACGATCTTTGCCGCGATGAGTTCGTCGCGCATCGCCTTGGTGTCGCATTCCTTATCGACGGAGCGGAAAATCTGCGCCAGCGCGCTCGACTTGATCTTGAGTGCCTTGCGGCAGAGCAGGTCGTAGGCAACTAGCTTGGCGCGCTCGGCAGAAAGCGACGTCTGGCTGCTCAGACGCTCAGCCAGGGCATCGACATTATTTTGGTTATCGGAATATACCGTCTTGGCCACGGGGCCCCTTTCATATGTACACATATACGTCTATATGGTACAACGCGCGCCCTTATCCACGCAAAACATCTGCGAGAACACTCGGGCATCGCCCGCTTTTGCATGAAAAAAGACCGAGCCCGCGCAGCCGCGGACCCGGTCTTATCGAGTTGTATAGATGTGACGTTCAACTCGTCAGGTCGATTACGCCTTGGCAGCCTCGGCGTCGGCGGGAGCCTCGGCGGCAGCGGCGCGGCCATACTCGACTTTGCCCATCTCGGACCACTCGGGCTCCTCGTCGGGCATGGAACCGGCCTCCTTGCCGAAGAACTCCTTGAGGCAGTTGACGGCAACGATGAGGCCCAGGACCATCAGCAGGACGGCGAAGACGAGCTGCAGGCCCTTGGTAGCGGCGACGGAAACGGCAGCCGTGGTGGCGGTAGCCGGGATGGTGCCGAAGAAACCGTAGGCCTGGACGGCGGTCATGCAGCCCATGGCGCTCTGGACCAGCGAAGTGAAGGTGCAGCAGAGCAGGAAGGCGACGGGCACGTAGAGCATCCAACCCTTGCGGCCGGTGCACTTGCAGAACACGGCGAGGGTGATCATGGTCATACCGCCGAGCAGCTGGTTAGAAGCACCGAAGAGCGGCCAGATGTTGGCATAGCCACCAAAGGCGAGGGCGAGGCCAGGAAGCAGGGTAACGACCGTGGCGAACCAGGGGTTGCCGAGGACCTTCATGTAGCCGGCCTTGGACTCGATGGCCAGGGCGTCGTTGGTCTGGGCAAAGAACTCGGAGAACGAGGTGCGAGCGATGCGGGCGACGGCATCGAGCGAGGTCAGGGCCAGAGCGGAAACGTTCATGGTCATGAAGACGGTTGCGAGCGTGCCGTCAACGCCGAAGGCCTGCATACCGCGGGAGATGCCAGCGGCGAAGATCTGGAACGGGGTGGAAGCGACGCCGGCGTTAAGGGCGCCGGTACCGGCGGTGTTCATGTCGGAGAACATGATGCCGGCGACGATGATGGCAAGGATACCGACGAAGGACTCGACGATCATGGCGCCGTAACCGACCTTGACGGCGTCCTGCTCCTTCTCGACCTGCTTGGAGGAGGTACCAGAAGAAACGAGGCTGTGGAAACCGGAGAGAGCACCGCAGGCAACGGAGACAAACAGGACCGGGAACATCATGCCCGAGGCATTACTAAAGCCGGTGAAGACCGGAGCGGTGATGGTAGCCTGGCCGTTAGCGCCCAGGACGACGATACCGAGGACAGCGCAGACGATCATGACGATCATCATGATGGAAGTGAGGTAGTCGCGAGGGGTCTTGAGCATCTGGATGGGCATGGCGCCAGCAAAGACCAGGTAGACCATGACGACGGCGAACCACTGGAACTTATCCAGGTAGACCGGGAACTGCATACCGACGGCGAACATGAGGACCATGAGAACCACGCCGGTGACGAACTCGGCAGCGCCGGTGAGGTTGAACTTCTTCTGGGCCCAACCAAAGGCGATAGCGACGAAGGTGAACAGGATGGAGATGGTACCAGCGCAGCCGGCTGCATAGGACTTGGTGAAGTCGATGGCACCGGTAGCAGCACCAGAAGCGTCAACGGCTGGGGTGAACATGAACGTCTTGCAGACCATGTCGGTGAAGGCGGCGATGACAATGATGCAGAACAGCCAACAGAACAGCAGGAACAGGCGACGGCCGGTCTTGCCGATGTACTTCTCGATGAGCTGAGCCAGGGACTTGCCATTGTTCTTCATCGAGGCGTACAGGGCGCCAAAGTCGTGGACGGCGCCAAAGAAGATGCCGCCGACGAGGACCCAAAGCACGACGGGCAGCCAGCCAAAGGCCATGGCGACGATCGTACCCGTAACAGGGCCAGCACCGCAGATCGAGCTGAACTGGTGCGAGAACGCGGTGAAGGCGGAGACGGGCGAAAAGCTGTTGCCGTCCTTCATGCGCTTGGCCGGCGTGAGGGCCTCTTTGTCAACGCCCCACTTGTTGGCCAGCCATCGGCCATAGCCCAGATAGCCGCAGGCGAGCACCGCCGCGGCCACAACCATGAGCAAAACTCCGTTCATTACATTTCCTCCTCTAAAAAGAACTTCCCAGACATAAAAAAATGAGGGCCGTCGGTTGCGCTCGACGGCCCTCATCTTCATCAGCCGCCCGTTATCGTACGGGCTAGCTGTATGTGCTAACCCGCATCAGATAATTACTACGCTGATAATGTTTAGCTGATGCGTGAACATGTCTAAGAAATCCTCTTCAATCATGATGTGAACGATCCGTGCGTGTTCACATCCCCCAGTGGTTGAAAAGGAGTATGAAACTTTAGTTACCTAAAGTCAACGCAAATATGTAATGAATTTTCCACTTTTTTGAATTTCTCGGTATAAAACACCACTGACCTCGGACTTTACCGAACGACAGTTTTTGCTTGAGAGATGCCCCTGAGAGCCGCGGGAGCCGGGCGGCGCATATGAACTTTCCTGCTCTACAGTCCTGCGCAAGACGGAAAGCACATTAAGTGCTTTCCTTTGCGTGCGGAACTCGCGATAAACTTAATTACGCGCCGCTCCCCGCCCACGCCGGGCAAACATCGTTGGACTTATCACTGACATGAAATGGGCGCTTGCATATCGTCCGCTAGCTTGGCACGGTACAATGCTTGCAGCTTTTAATTCATGAATTAGTGGAGTTATTGATGGCAGAATCTCGTGCGGAGCGTAGGGCTCGTCGTGCTTTGATCGAGGCGGCTGAGGGGTCGGAGGAGAAAAAATCTTCTAAGAAATCCAAGTCGTCTCAGGATGCGAAGGGCAAGTCAGCCAAAGGCAAGACTAAGGCCAAGCGTCCCGGCTCTCGTCGGAGCGAGGACAAGGCATCTCAGACTCGCTCCAAGCGCTCGCATAAAGATCAGGTTTCGTCTGCGCGTAAGGCTGTGGATCCCAAGTCTCCCTGTTCCATCATGAAAGCCTGCGGTGGGTGCACGGCGCTCAATCGTCCTTATAAAAAGCAGCTGGCGGCCAAGCAGACTGCTATGGAGGAGCTTTTTGCCGCTCTTTGTGAGCGCGAGGGTATTAGCGTCGACCCCATTCGCGGTATGGGAGTCACCCTGGGCGACCCGGGCAAATATCCTGCTCCGCGTGGTTTTCGTCATAAGGCTGCCACCCCCTTTGCTCCCGGCAAGGAGGGCGCTGTCCGCTGCGGCTTTTTTGAACGTGGCACGCACAGAATCGTTGCTGTTCCTGAATGCCCCGTGGAGGCACCGGGTGCCCGGCAGATTCTTAACGGCATCGCGCGTGAAGCCGAGCGTCTGCACATTCCCGCCTTTAACGAGGACAAGCATTTAGGCCTGCTTCGCTATGCCGTCGTTCGTTGCGGCTGGCGTACCGACCAGATCATGGTCACCCTCGTGACCGCCCAGCGTGACTTACCGCATGCGCAGGAGTTCTTTGAAGCCGTCGCGGCGCTCGATCCGCATATCGTCACCGTTGCCCAAAATATCAATGGCCGTCCCGGTAACGCCATCTTGGGTGAGGAGACTCGTATCGTCTATGGCGCCGAGTGCATGCGCGATCAGCTACTCGGCTGCGAGTTCGATATCTCCCCCACCGCGTTCTACCAGACCAACCCGCAGCAGACCGAGCTGCTCTACCAGCTCGCTATCGACGGCATGGATCTGCACCAGGGCGATGTGCTTATGGATGCCTACTGCGGCAGCGGCACCATCGGTCTTTGCGCAGCTAAAGATGCCAAGAACAAGGGCATCGGCATCATGCTGCTCGGCGTAGAGCGCAATCCGGCGGGCATTGCCGACGCGCGCCGCAATGCCGAGCTCAACGGTCTTACCCGCAGCGCCTGGTTTATGGCCGACGATGCCACCGATTACATCCTAGATGCCGCCGACAACGACGAGCGGGTCGATGTCCTTTCCATCGACCCGCCGCGCGCCGGCTCTACCCCCGAGTTCCTCGAAGCTGCCTGCGCACTTAAGCCGCGCCGCATCACCTATATCAGCTGCAACCCCGTAACCCAAGAGCGCGACCTGCACCAGTTCCTCGACGGAGGCTATCGCCTGCTCAAGATCACGCCCGTCGACATGTTCCCCCACACCGACCACACCGAAACCGTAGCGGTCCTCGAACGCCGCTAATTGTCCGGCACAAGAAAGGGGGCGGCCCGCCTGGACCGCCCCCTTCGCTTGGTTTATAAACTCAGCTACATCCCCTTGCGCAGGTCGCACACGCCGGCTGCAGCCATCTCGCGCAGCAGCGTCTCGCGGTCGCGCGTCACGATCAGGTCCAGCGGGAAGTGAATCTCGTCGAGCAACTTGCGGGCGTGATCGAGCTTGCCAATGGCCATACCAATGTGGGCATCGGTCGACACACCAATACCCACGCCCAGCTCGGCGCAGCGCTCGGCGATCTTGCGGCATACGGCCCAATGTTCAGTGTCGACACCGTGTTCAAGACTATGGTTGTTGATCTCGATAATCTTGTGTTTGGCCTTAGCCGCCAACAGCACCTCGTCGATATCGAACGGCACACCCGAGCGCCCCGTGTGACCCAGCATGAACACCTTGGGATGCTCCAGGGCGTTGATATACATCTCGGTCGTCTGGGCCGGCGTCGCGCCCTCAGCAATCTGCGGATTATGCACGCTCGCAACCAAATAATCCAAATTACGCGTCACCAAATCGAACAGCGAATGCTGGTGACTGTACGAATCGCCGGCAATATCGAGCGAAACGGGAATGTCCTCGCCAAACAAGCTTCCGTCCAGCGAAACGATATCGGCCTCGGCACCACGCAGCACCAGCACGCCGCTCCAAATGCGCGGCCAGATATTCTGGTTGATAAAGAACTGATAACTGCGCAGGTCATTAGGGCAAGCCGTAACCATAGAGCTCAGATGGTCGGCAGATCCGAGCACCTGCAGACCACGCTCTGCCGCCCAGTACACATTCTCCTCAATGGTCGAATATGCATGCGCAGAGAACATCGTATGGGTGTGAATGTCACAAGAAAGCAGGTAGGGCATCGGGTCTCCTTATCTGGCATGGCCGTCGCTTATATTCATTGTACGCATAGCCTTCGATAGTCGTAAAACCACTCCATCCCAACGACACAACGTCCATGACAACGGGGTCCGGCTTAACACCAAACCCCGTTTCACGTAAAACATTGTAGGCAGAGCGCTTTACTTTTAACGATACTCGTCCGCCAACTGTTTCCAAGCGGGTAGCGAATTGATGATCGTTTCGTAACTCACGCAATAGCCCAGGCGGAACCAGCCCGGCATACCAAAGCTGTCCGAGGGAACCGCAAGCAACTCATACTTCTTTGCGCGCTCGCAAAACGCATTCGCATCGGGCTCGAGTGCCTTCACCCACAGGTAGAAAGCACCGTCCGGCTCAACATAGGTATAGCCGTAGTCCGCCAAGGCGTCGGTAAGCGCCGTGCGGTTGCGGGCATAGGCATCGATATCGCTCGGCTCATCGATACAATCGATAATCACGCGCTGGAAGAGCGCCGGTGCGCATACAAAACCCAGCGTACGGGCAGCACCTGCAACAGCCGGCATCAGACGCGCAGCCTGCGGATTGGTGTTGGGAACCAAGATCCAACCCACGCGCTCACCAGGCAGCGACAGCGACTTAGAATACGAGTAGCACACCACGGTGTTCTCGTAGATCGAGGGCACCCAGGGCACCTCGGCACCGTACACGATCTCGCGGTACGGCTCATCCGAGATGAGCATAATCGGATTCTCGGGATCGCGTTTGGCGTTGACTTCGCGCAAAACACTGGCCAGTCGCGTCAGCGTGTCGCGTGTATACACGGCACCGGTCGGGTTGTTGGGCGAATCGATAATGACAGCCGCCGTCTTATCGCTGATCGCCTTGCGCACGTTGTCAACGCTCAGCTGGAACGTGTCTTCATCGGCAGGCGCCTCAACACACGTACAGCCGGCCTTCTCAATCCAAACGCGATACTCCGGAAAGTACGGGGCGATAACAATAACCTCGTCGCCCGGGTTCGTAACAGCATTGAGCGTGCAGGTGAGCGAAGCCGCGGCACCCACCGTCATAAAGACGTCCTTGCCCTCATAACTCGTGCCAAAGCGACGGTTGAGCGATTCGGCGACAGCTGCTCGACATTGCGGCAAGCCCGGAGCGGGGGTGTAGCCGTGCAGCTGGTCACTCGGCAGCTCCAAGGCCTTCTTAATGGACTCAGCCACAGCAGCGGGCGCCGGAACGCTCGGGTTGCCCAGCGAAAAATCGAATACGTTCTCCGCACCGATCTGTGCCTTGCGCTCAAGACCATAGTTAAAAATCTCACGGATGATGGAGCTTTCCGCACCGCGAGCATACATAGTTTCGTTGATCATCTGTTCCCCTTTCGCATAGGCGCTATTGTACGCTTTAGCCGAGCAAAGTGCCGTAGCAATGTTGATTGGGGACAGACTTAAATGCGTGAAAACGCTCATTTAAGTCTGTCCCCAATCAACAGACAGCCCCATATCGCTCAAAAGAAAAAGCCTCCGCAGGTTTCCCCGCGGAGGCTTTCGCCACAAAGACTATTTGTCGGTGACGGTATCAGCGTTGACGGCACAGTCATCGCCGGCGTCATCGGATGCGGCTTCGGCATCCTCCTGCATGGCCGCCTGCGCAAAGGCCGCGGCATCAGCCGCCAGCTCCTCCTCGCTCATACGAGGCGCGCGCTTCTTGGTCGGCATGCCAGCCGCCTTGGCGTTGCGCTCCTCCTTGGCCGCCAGGATATCGCCCTCGCGCTCAAGGTAGGCATCCCACTCGTTGTCGAGCAGGGCGTTCACGGCGTCGCCTTCGACGGTCTCGCGCTCAAGCAGCACCTTCGCCATCAGATCGAGTTGATCGCGACGGGCATCCAAAATCTCGACCGCACGGCGATGGGCTTCGCGCATGATGCGCTGAACCTCGATATCGATGCGGCGCGCCGTCTCCTCGGAATAATCCTGGTGATCGGCATAGTCGCGACCCAGGAACACCTGATGCTGCGCCTCGCCAAAGACCTGCGTGCCCAGCTCCTCGCTCATGCCCAGGCGCGTGACCATCTCGCGCGCCATCTTGGTAGCGCGCTCCAGGTCGTTGCTCGCACCCGACGTGATGTCGTCGCACATGAGCTCCTCGGCAACGCGGCCGCCCAAGAACACGGCAAGCTCGTCAAGCATCTCGTTCTTGGTCTTGAGGAAGTGATCCTCCTGCGGAAGCTGCAACGTGTAGCCCAGAGCCTGGCCGCGGCTGACAATCGAAATCTTATGAACCGGATCGGAGTGCTCCAAGATGTGACCCACCAGGGCATGGCCGCTCTCATGGTAGGCAATCGTGGTGCGCTCGGCCTCGGTCATCACGCGACCCTTGCGCTGCGGTCCGGCAATCACGCGCTCCATCGACTCCTCGACCTCGTCCATCGAGATCACGGAACGATGGCGGCGAGCAGCCAGCAGCGCAGACTCATTGAGCAGGTTCGCCAAATCGGCACCGGTAAAGCCAACGGTCATCTGGGCGAGCTTCTCAAACTTAACGTCCTCGTCCATCGGCTTGTTCTCGGCATGCACACGCAAGATCTGCTCGCGGCCCTTTACGTCCGGACGGTCGACCGTGACCTGGCGGTCAAAACGACCGGGGCGCAGCAATGCCGGGTCCAGAATATCGGGACGATTGGTTGCTGCAATCAGGATGACCGACTCGCTTTCCTCAAAACCATCCATCTCGACCAGCAGCTGGTTGAGCGTCTGCTCGCGCTCGTCGTGGCCGCCGCCCAGACCGGCTCCGCGCTGACGTCCCACGGCATCGATCTCGTCAATAAAGATGATCGACGGAGCCTGGGACTTGGCTTCCTTAAAGAGGTCGCGCACGCGGCTGGCGCCGACACCCACGAACATCTCGACAAAGTCAGAACCCGAGATGCTAAAGAACGGCACGCCCGCCTCGCCGGCAACGGCCTTGGCCAGCAGTGTCTTACCGGTACCCGGAGGGCCCACTAGCAAAACGCCGCGCGGAATCTTGGCGCCCAGTTTGCGATAGCGGTCCGGATCGCTCAGGAAGTCGCGAATCTCCTCGAGCTCCTCGACGGCCTCGTCCACGCCGGCAACGTCCTCGAACTTGACCTTGGGACGTGTGGCCTCGTTGGTCTTGGCATTGGTCTTGCCAAACTGCATGTTCCTATTATTGGCGCCCATCATCTGGCGCATAAAGTAGAACATGATGGCGATCAGGGCGATCGTCGGCAGCACGCTCATCGCCAGGTCGCCCCAAAAATCGGGGTCATTGGTGTTGACGATATACTTGGTGTCGGGGTGCTCCGCCATGAGCTCGGCAAGCGAATCGGAGCCGACATAGGTCGAGGAGAAGCTCTTGAGCTCACTCGTGTCGCCCTTGTCCTTTTTCGTCTTCCAGTAATGACCCGCCACGCTTCCGTCTTGAACCGTATAGGTCAAATCTTCGACGCGATCCTGCTTAATGGCGCTGACCATCTCGCTCGTCGCGAGCTTAACGGTATTGCTGGAGCTGGCAAAGCCGGAGCCCATATTAAAGAAGGCATAGCCCAGAAGTGCGCAAGCCAAAAGAAAATACAGCCAGCCCGTACGCGTGGGCTTCTTGCCTCCGGGCATCCCCGGAATCTTTGGGTCCCGGGGAGCCTGGGAATTGTTGTCGTTACGGTCGTCGGGCATCTTACGAATAAACCTCCGGTTTCAAAATGCCCAGATACGGAAGGTTGCGATAGCGCTCGGCATAGTCGAGGCCGTAGCCCACCACAAAGGCATCGGGGCAATGGGTTCCAACATACTTGGGCGTGATGGCCGAGGTACGGTTCTCAACGTCCTTCCACAGGAAGGCAGCGACCTCCAGCGAAGCGGGCTTGCGACTCTCGAGGTTCTTCATCAGGTACTTGAGGGTCAGGCCCGAGTCCAGAATGTCCTCGACGATCAGCACGTCGCGACCACGGATGTCGATATCCAGGTCCTTAATGATACGCACGATGCCCGAAGACTTCACACCGTCGCCATAGCTCGAAACAGCCATGAAATCGATGTTGGTCGGCAGCTCGATCTTGCGCATCAGGTCGCCCATAAAGACAACAGCGCCGCGCAGAACCGCGATCAGCACCAGATCCTTACCCGCGTAGTCGCGCGTAATCTCCTCGCCCAGGCGAGAAACGATACCGTCGATATCCTCCTGCGTAAACAGAACCTTCTCGATATCCGGATGTTGAGAAGCCATGACAACCCTTTCTTGTGCTTAATCGCCCACACACCGCCGTATGGACGCGAACTACACATTCTAGCAGCGCACGGGGTATATTTTCCAGCCCGCGCACCATCAGCGCGGGAATACCGTCAACGCCGCACAGAAAAGCTGGTGCGAGGGGCTAATCCGCGTCAACCACGCGAAGCAGATAGGCCACACGCGTCGCCGCCGTGCATTTAAAACGCTCGTCCGCGCGAACTCCGGCGACCCACACCACGGCGCCTCCCGGCGCCGTCCTCACCACGGGCACGCCGGCGCGCTCGGAAACGGGAATACGAGCCTCGCCTAGTAAGTCGGATACTTTCTTGCTTCGGCCACTCATCCCTAACGGGCACATCACGTCTCCCGGTGCGGGACCGTCCACCCACAGGCGCGCCAATCGCGCCTCGGCAGGGATCTCGCCACGTGAGCCCGCCAGGATCCGCTCACTATCGCTGTCGGCAAAACCCAGGGCAGCCGCGTCTACCAAAGCCGTCACTTCCCCG
Organism: uncultured Collinsella sp.; assembly: GCA_900549555.1. Lineage (GTDB taxonomy): Bacteria > Actinomycetota > Coriobacteriia > Coriobacteriales > Coriobacteriaceae > Collinsella. The sequence goes on from UROO01000003.1 coordinate 45,412, forward strand.
GCAGCCGCAAGCTCACGGGCGCGGCGCACGATATCGCATCCCGGCTCAACGGCCATCGGCTCTGCGACCAGCATGCGTCCCCCGCCCAGCGGCAAACGCCCGGGTATGGTGATCCAATCCGCGACCAGGCCCTCACGAGCCGCCGGCGCCTTAAACGCCAACATGCCAAATTCAACGCGCGCGTCAATTCCCGCCGGAAGCGTGACCGAGCCTGCGCCCTCGGCAACGCAGGAAAGGACTCGCTCCACATGTCGCATCTCTGGACGAGCGTCCGGATCGATGCGTTTGATCGCCAGTCGCACGATGCGCCGCGCGATTACCACCTCGGCCGCAGCAAGGCGTCTGGCATCGAGCACTAGCGCACCCGCCGCCTCCTTGCGCAGGCAGCTTCGAAACGCCTGTGCCGACAGCTGGGATAGAAACGCATCTTCATCACCCAAAATCTCACAGGCGGCGCCAATCGTCTTGCACACGCTCGCATTACGCTGCGCCACCACCGGCATCACCCGATGGCGCACGTAGTTTCGCAGATACGAGACATCCTCATTGCTCTCGTCTTCACGCCACGGTTGCCCATGTACCTGTAGATAGTCCACGAGCTCGCCATGAGTTAGGTCAAGCAAGGGACGCACCACGATATTCCTTCGGCGGGGAATACTCGAAAGCCCAGCTGGACCCGACCCCTTAATGGCGTTCATCAAAAATGTTTCCGCGCGATCCGAAGAGGTATGGGCAGTACAGATACGCGCCGCCGTTCTCGGCGCCCCCGTCTTGGCACATAGTTCGCGCACATACCTTCGCGCCGCGGCATAGCGCGCCTCGCGCGCAGCCGCCTCGATATTGCCCGACTCCCCATCAAAATAAGCGTGCTCCACACACAGCGGTAAACCATATTGCGAGCAGAGCTCACGCACAAAGGCCTCGTCGCCATCGGACGCCTTGCCGCGCAGATGATGGTTTACATGCAGCACATGCAGGCGCTCGCGAGCAATGGGGGCAACGCCGCGTCCATCTTGGATATCCAGCTTTGATGTGCACGCCATAAGAAGCAGTGCCGTCGAGTCCGCACCGCCTGATACCATGAGCACGACAGGAGCAGCCTGCTGCCTCGTCCGGGTCTCATCGACTGCCCCAGGCGCGGCATGGTGTCCGTAATGCTGTGATACCGTTGGCATTCGCTTCCTCCTCTATTCGTCCGCACCCATTGTATCCTTTGGAATCTTATGTCTCGCCTGCACCTTCATATCCTCGGCAGTGGCTCTAAAGGCAACTGCGCACTCATCGAGGGCCCGCAGGGGCTCATTATGGTCGATGACGGACTGTCTCGTCGCGAGACGCTCAAACGCATGGCGGAGCTCGGCCTTTCGGCAGACGACGTGTCCGCCCTTGTTGTCACCCATGAGCACAGCGACCACATTAAGGGGCTTGAGGTATGGTGTAAGCATTGGAATGGCCCGATCTTTTCCAGTAGAGGCACACTCGCATCAAAAGAAAGCCTCGCACATCTGTCTGTTGAGGAATTCGACCCAGGCGACATCCTCTCTATTGCCCGTGTCCGCATTCAAACGTATTCGACATCCCACGACGTCGTCAATCCCGTCGGTTACCGGTTTGACGCTCAGGGCGATTCGATTGGCTTTGCCACTGACACCGGCGAGTTGTCAAAGCATGCCATCGATACGCTCAAGGACTGTCGCATTCTCGCACTCGAAAGCAACCACGATGTAGCCATGCTACGTCAAGGAGACTATCCTCGCTTTCTTCAGGAACGCATCCTGTCTGCAAAAGGGCATCTCTCCAACGATCAGGCCGCCGAAGCCGCACGCGCGCTGGCAACCGATCGCACCGAGCAGCTTATCGCGATGCACATTAGCCAAGACAACAATCGCCCAAGCCTTACCGTCAAAAGCTACGCAAACTCACTTGGGGCAACACTCGACAACGAGCTTGGCAGCACCGCCACCCGCGTTAAGAGGCTGCATAAACTCACGATACGTCCCGCCGGACAATATAGGCCCATGACCATTCAATAGGCCGTGTCAAATAGAAAAGGGGACCGGGAATCACTTCCCAGCCCCCCTTAACGCAGGCAACGATGTTAATAGCCGATAGCCTTAGTCGATGGAAATCTTCGTAACGTTCTTCTTCTCAACAATCTTGGGAACCGTAACGGTCAGGATGCCATCAGCATACTTAGCAGCGAGGCCCTCGCTCGAAGCATCCTTCAGATAGACACCGCGCGTCGCGCTGTACGAGCTGAACTCCTTCTGCAGGAAGTTCTTACCCTCGTTCTCCTCGTCTTCCTCGACATTCACGCTAATGGACAGACGGCCCTCGTTAAGCTCGACATCGATATCGTCCTTGGCGACGCCGGTCAGATAAGCCTTGACCTCATAGCCATCGCCCTTATCCTCAACGTCAACGGGGAACGCCTTGGAGGCAATCGAGCTGTTCGCTAGGTCGCTCATATCATCAAAGAGATCAAACAACGAGCTAGCAGAGGGACGAACACCAAAAACCGAACGATAAGGAACCATGCTTGCCATGACTACCACTCCTTTAAGGGACTGCCGAGCCATCTTCTAGGTGGCAGGGACTTCTTTTGACGCTCTTATATATGCCCATCCATTTCTTATATATACATTTTGATATAAAGTTTTTTGAGTCTCTTTCTATAAGCATATCTAAGTCTGGTCGACTAAGGTTTTAACGAAGCTAAGGTTCTTTGAACCGTGCCTTAAATACCATATACGCGGCCTGTCAAAACGAAGCGGAGGGCTTACAATGAGCGCATACTCGTTGTTAATGACAACCTAAGGGCATCATGGACGATCAGACCTCCGACAATTCGTTTGAGCCGCTGCAGAACGATAGTTCTGCCTATTCACAGCCCATACGCTACCATCGTCCCCATATTTCCCAAGAGCCCATTAACGATGCGGAACCTGAATATGTAACTCGAAATCGTTATCAAACCCTTGAAGAAACTCAATCGGGTCGCAGACACATGGGAGTCGCCTCGAGCGATCCGGTGTATCTAAAAGATGCCCCCTTATCCAAAAACAGCGCATGCAGCCAGGAGCAAACACAAACACCCACTAAGCAACATCGTAGAGGGCCCCGTCCCAAGCAAACTCTAACGCATTCCGCCCGCTATCTCGAGACGCCTAAGCAGGGGAAATCGATATTTACATCGTCAAACAGACGGCGCAAACAGCACCGCCTCCAAATCGCGCTCTTGATCATTGCCGTCGTGGCAATCGCGCTGGTCATTCATTTTATTTTCTTCAAATAGAGAAGGCTATTAAGCCATAGAGGCGTTTAGCCAATATCGACCAAACGCAAAAAAGGGAGAGGCCGCGAGGCCTCCCCCTTCTACAGTTTCG
>UROO01000004.1 GCA_900549555.1 uncultured Collinsella sp.
AGATAGGAGTCCGTCTCGTGGGCTCGGAGATGTGTATAAGAGACAGGAACCAGCCCATTTGATGTTCGATGAGCCGAGTCGGCGTCTCTCGCAAAGGTAACTGAGAGCTAGCGAGGCCTATCCGAATTGACCTCATCGGCGGTGTCGGTTTCGAGCGCCGTGCGGCGGGCGCTGTAGGCGACGAGGCCGGCGCCTGCTGCGGCGAGTGCTGCTGCGGCTGCCGTAAGGGGAGCGTTGACATCGCCCGTGCCCGCAAGCGCGCCCGCTTTTCCGGGGCGCTTGTTATTGCCGTGATCCTTGCCGCTGCCAGAGCCACTGCCGCTACCGGAGCTGCTTCCGCTGGAGCCGCCACTCGAGTCGCCACCGCCGTCCGCCGTCATCGGTGCATCGTGAAGTCCTGTCGTATCCGCGTTGTCGCATACGCCGACCTGAACTTCTGAGCGTTCGCATGCCGCGTCGGGCACATGAAGCTCGTGCAGTACGGCGCCCAGCGCCGAGTTTGCGCCCGGTCGAATTTCCTCGAGCGTTACGGGATCGAGCGCTACCAGATTACGCGCCTTCGCATACAGCGTTACGCGTTTGCCCACCTCGTCGCTCCAGCTCTCCGGGATAGCAAAGCTCATGCGGAACTGTGCCGTGCAACCCGGTGCCAGCACGGCGTTGCCGTTGTCGGCTACCAGCGGGTGCGTTGCAAAACATGTGCCCAGCGTCTCGAGCGCGTACTTCACGTGTGCCATGTCGTTGGCCGAAGCATCCTCGGCAAGCTCCGGATCGTAGATCGAAGCCATGCGTGCGTTTGCTCCGAACCCGATGGATGCGCTGGAGAACGGCTGGCTGGAGCCCTCTCGGTACAGATCGATCGTGCCGGCGGTCAGCAAGGTGTTACCGTCGTTTCGCACCGTGACCATGAAGGATTCGCCTGCTGCTCCGGGCACCACCGCGCCCGAGGTAGCGACCGCGCCCGTCGGAGTGGCACACGCCACCAAGGGCACTTCGATGCCGTGTAGTTCTGCCTCGCTCTTCTCCGCGCTCACAATGTGCGTGGCGAGCGCGGAGAGCATGCTCCCCGACGTCAAAAATGTCGTTATCTGATCGACGGGATGGTCCAGCTCGCACATCACGAACGGCTCCGTAAACAGATCGCCTGACAAGGTGCTGGCGAAGATGCGGAAGTGCTTGCCCATCACTGCTACCGGGTTGTCTTCTTCGTCGTAGGTTTGTCCCACCTTGCCGTCGGTGTTCTCTACATAGAGCACGCACCTGCCGTTGTTGCTTACGCTAAACGATGCCGGGCCACAGCCTGCGGCACCCACGGGCTGCGTTGCAAATGCCGATGCGCCTCGCGTCCAAGTAATATGCTGCAGTTGCTCGTTGACGGTTGCCAAAAAGCCCGTGTGCTGCGGCCACGGCACCGCGTGGGGTACTGTGGCATCTGGCGGCATAACGCCCCAGCCCGCAATGGACTGGCCGATCACGGCGTACGATGCACAGCCACAACCGCCTGCGGTCTCGTATGCAACGGGCACCACCATTTTGCCGTTGATATTCTCGGGCGCGCCGAGCTCGATGCTCGACGGTGCCTGCGGAAAGCGGAGGACCTGACGGAACGTGAGACTGTCGCCCGAAACGTCCGACCACAGGGTAAAGCACTCCAGCGCAACCTCGGCCTCGCTGCCGAGCGTCTTTTCTGCGGTGGTTCCGCGGCGGTGGAGGTAGGCGCCCGACAGGCGCCCGTCGACAAGTGTCTTGCCCACCGTGATGCGTGGGCACTGCAGGCAATGGTAGCCATCCTCCTGAAGGCGGCCGCGCGAGATGCTGCGCCACGACGTGTGCGATATCACGCGAACTCCGTCGTTGCTTATGCGCAGGCGCACAACGGACAGTATGCCGGATGTGCTCGCCGTATCGAAATGGGTGTTGTCGCCGGCGGGGCGCTCACCCGAGACCAGCAGCACGTAGGCGTCCTGGTTTCCTCTTCCGTCCGTATATTCCACCACGTCGAAGTCGTAATCGTATACGCTGTCGCGCTCCACGTCGTTCTCGCCAAACCCAAGGGGAAAGTCCACGGGCGTGGGAGCGGACCACGTGCCGTTTGCCTTTGTGTGCACCACCAGGCGCGAGCGACCATTGTCGCCGTAGCGCACCGAGGCGATACGGAACAGGCATTCTACGCCGGCAATCATTGCCAGCTTCATGTGAGCTTCGCTGAGCACGCCAGCAAACAGCACGTTGTCGCTCGAGGGTTTGATGCCGCCACGCTCGTCCTCCGACACGCCGGTAGAATTGGCGTTGGGGTCCGCAACGGCGTTCGTTGCCTGACCGATGTAGGTGTACTCATACATCGGCGCGGCGTTTTCGTCGTTCTCTATCAGTGCGTGGACGAAGTGCTCGATCTGTCCCGTGTCGTCGCTCTCCGCGTCTGCCTCGAGCTCAATGCGCGTGACCGACCGGTCCCAATCGCGTACGGTAGGCGCGACATTCCTTGCAGTGGCTTTAACCTCGGCGCGCGCGAGCAGCTCGGCGTTGGTGACAATGGTGGCCGATGCGATAAATTGCGGCACGCCGCCCGCCTCGATGTTGCCGGGCATGCCGAAGCGGGCATCCAGCGTGTAAGGCGTATCTCCACCCAATGCGAGCTCAGAGCGCTGGAGTACATACTGGTCGCCGTTGTTCACCGACATATTCCACGAATCGAGGAGTGTGGGCCACGACCCCGACCAAGCCTTGGTGGTCCACTTGAACATCACGAACTGGAGTATCACATCGACATCGACGTCTGCACCTACGCGCAGTCGCGGAAGCGGGTGGCCGTCTGCCTTCTCGTACCCAATGAACAGCGTGAGGGATGCGGCGCCGCGCACGGCGGACGAAGCGACGCCTGCAACGCCGGCGCCAAAGGTGACGGCAAGCCCGATCTGGATGGTGAACGAGCCCGAGGTGTTTGAATAGTCGAGCGATATGTTTTTGAAAAACGCCGCGCCGCTACCGTGCGTGTGGGCGCCCACGGCGAGCGCCAGTTTTGCCAGCACCCAGGGGTTGACGTTTAGGAAAAACGGCACCGGTCCTAGGGTAAACTGCTCGGTCCAATTGAGGTCGGTTCTTACCTGGAAGAGGGCCTTAATATTGCCGTATGCGGGGTCGTTGTTGTTACCCCAGGTTTTGCCCACCCAATCGTAGGCGAGCGAGCCGTACAGCTGTGTGGCGATATCCATCGTGAACAGCGGCGTGCAATGGTGACGAAGGAGCTTGGTGTTTCTTGGATCGGTGCCCGAACCGGCACTCATACTTTTGTACTGATTCCACTTCCCCTCCATCTCGTCGAGGTAGCGGTTTGCCTGCTTGGCGCCCGACTCACGCGGCGATTTCTTCCAGTACTCCGGATCCGGATTGCCTGAATCGTTCATATAGCTGGCTGGTTTGTATCCTCCGCCAAACAGCACGTATCCGGCAAACGAGAAATCGAACAAAATGGGGAACGAGGGCATCCAACACGTGAACTTATTACCACCGATGCCGGGAAACGCCGCCGGAAAATCAAACGGAGTGATCTCTTGGTCCATGGTGGTGGGGACGATAGTGGTCGATCCGGATTCCGCCTTTGCGGCCGGCGCGGTGACAACGGCCATGGGGGAGGAGAGCGTGTAGGTTTTGTCCTGATAGTCGAGGACGAAGCGCAGCTTGCACCCTTCTTCCAGAAGGCCCGAAGCTGCATCGAGGAACTTGTCTTCGAGTGTGAACGTCGCCAGATTATCCACGCTCGATGCGCTGGCCTTGACTTGGCCAATCTGCGTGACGGTTTCGGGTGAGCTGCCCGCGGCGGGCGTCACTTTGTTGATGCGCAGCGTTGCCTGTCCACCCTGTGGCAGATGTGCCTGCACGGTAAAGGCGTGCGTATCGGGCTGCTCGTTTGCCGTGTCGTCCTTCGGCAATGCCATGAACGTAGCATCGGCGTACTGGATGTCCCATTCGTCGAACGTGAGCTGTCGAAAGTACGGCTCGCCGTCGGAAAGCGGACGCGTGGGCGCGGTTATGGCGGTGCCGCCCTGAATACGCGCAAGGGGAATCTCGACATCACGGTAGCCCGCCATGCTAATGGAGATGCCGCCGTTAAAGTCGTACGCGTCGAGAAGCGTTGCCTCGTCCACGTAGCCTTCCGAAAGAGGGGCGACCTCAAAGATAGCCGTACCCTCGTCGTCGGTAGTGGCGGAAAGCTGTTTGCCCGCGGCATAACGCGACGCGAGCGTGACCTGGGCTCCCTTGATGGGCGTATTCTTGTTGGCGACGTCGACCACGACCACACCGAACATGGTGCGCGAGAGAACGAGCACCCTGAAGGGGTCTTTTTCGTCGGCATGGGCTTCGGTGGGCGCGAACGGCAATATGAAGGCGTTTGCGCTTCCCGGCACGCGAGGCAACATAATGCTCGCTAGCGAGGACGCTCCGGCAACAAGTAACGAACGGCGATCAAGCATCTTTGGCTCCCATCCCGCAGGTATCGGTGGAAATAATCCAATTTTGCGAGAAGGCGCCACGTGGCGGTAGTGCCGTTCAAGGGACAAAATGTCCAAATTAATCGAGCGAAGCGCCGGGTTCCGGAACGCGTTCGATGCGCTTGGCAGCCCGGTCGCTAACGCAACATATGCGCGACCAGCTCGGCGCGGGTTCCGATACCAAGCTTGGCATACACTCCTGATAGGCGGTTTTTAACAGTGCCCGGCGATACGTCCATGTGGCGTGCGATTTCGGCGTTGGTCCATCCGCGGCAGGCGAGCATGGCCATGGTGAACTCTGTGGTCGTTAAATCGTCGGCCACGTCCTCGCCCGAATCGGGGTTGTGGATGCGCCGCCAGCCGTAGCTGAATCGATACGTAATCTCGATGATGCGTGCGAAATCGTCAGGGTATTGCGATTTTAGGCATGCCTCGATGAGTCCCTGCAAAAGGCCGTGGTGCTCGCCAATGAGCTCGATAAGGCCGTCGGGGCGCGCAATGTTCCAAGCGGCTCCGAAGTGCGTTTTTGCGGCGTCGATGTCCTTGAGGCTCATGCATGCCATGGAAGCTGCCAGGTGCAGGAACAGTTCCGAGATCGGATAGCTTCCCTGTTTCATGATCAGGGCGTTTTCCGCCATGCCCAGACTGCGGCCATATTCGCCGCGCAGGTACAGGGCATGCGCCATCACGTAGCTGGCGAACAGGCGCAGGCCTTCGGGCAGATGCGCCGCAAGCGGATAAAACTCTTCGGCGGAATACGGGGAAGGCAAGTGCAGCAGGACGCTCGCGGCGGAGGCGAACAGGATATGCGTAGCGTGGATGGCGGGCGATTCCTCGTCGGCCGGCGTATCGAGGATGCCAGCAAGGCACCGGCGGGCGTCGGCGATACGGTTGAGCGACAGGCTGGCATATCCGCAGATAAAGCATGCGGAATAGCGCAGTGCGGGGTCGATGGCGTCAAGATAGGGGCGCGCCGTTTTGGCAGCGAGGGCGGCCTGTCCGCGAAAGTACAGCGCTTCTGCCGTGGCGATGGTGCGTGAATCGGGGTCGGAAATGCCTGCAACTGCAGCGTCAATCTGCCCTGGCACAAAGGCAGTGCACATCAACGGCATGGGAACGCATGGGTAGCCATCGCAGTCCATCTTCCATCTCCCAACAGCTGGCAACAATAGCAGCAATTGTACTCCTGTTGCTCGGGACTGGAATTTGTGGGTATCGCCGACGATTATGCCGAACGTATAAAGGAAGAGTCTATTGGCGATGCTCCCAAGGTGGCTACCGAAGCTTAGCTGACCTCGACATTAGAAAAAATTGCCGCCCCTGAAAAAAGTTCTGTCGCAGCGATGGGAAACACATCTTCTGGGCATTCCGTCGTCTCCAGCCAGCGCTGGACTGCTGCTGTCGCCTGCGCGTTGGCGAGCGGGGCGTGGGGACCGTCCGGCGACCAGCGGCGACGGGCGAGCCCTGCCGCGTGTGTGGGCCTCCATCGGCGTAGACCCATGACCCCCATGGCATCGGAGAAGTCCACCATGGCGTCCAGGACCTTACCGTCCGGCACGTCCAGCCCAGCGGCTCTCTTGAACCCGAGGTCGAAGGGGGGGCGTTGTACAAGGCATATGGGACCGAGTGGAAGTGGATCAAAAGAGCGTTACTTGACGTTTCATGCATAATGCCAACCGCCCCGTGACATCACGTTCGCAGCGCGCAGGGGCCGGAGAATCTTCGCGATGAGAGTTGACGTCTAATACCTTGTATCGTATAGTGTGTATAACATAGTATATGACGAGAGGAGGTGTGCGGATGGAGGCACAGATGAAGCGCGGTTTCCTGGAGGCCTGCGTGCTCGCGGCCGTCTCCGGCGAGGAGTCCTACGGCTACCAGATCGTGAAGGACGTACCGGCGAGCATGGGGCTCACGGAGTCGACGCTCTACCCGCTGCTCAAGCGCCTGGAGAAGGCCGGGTGCATCACGGCGCGCTCCGCCGAGCACAACGGGCGGCTGCGCCGGTACTACCGCATCACGGACGACGGGCGAGCACGCATCGAGGAGTTCCTGGCCGAGTGGCCGTCCGTACGGGAGATTTACGCATACGTTGAGGGGGCGCACCATGACGCGCGATGAGTTTCTGGGCCGGTTGGGCGAGCTGCTCGCCTGCCTGCCGGCCGAGCAGGTGGAGGAGACCAAGGCGTTCTATGCGGAGGCCATCGCCGACCGCATGGAGGACGGTATGAGCGAGGAGGAGGCCGTGGCCGCCATGGGCACGCCCGGCGAGGTGGCGGAGGCCACGCTCGACGACCTGCCCGCCGTGCCGCGCGCGATCGCGAGGACGCGCCGGCGCAGCACCACGCTGCTGTGGGTGCTGACCATCGTGGGCTCCCCGGTGTGGGTGCCGCTGCTCGCCGCCTTCGCCGCCGTGGCCGTCACGGTCTATATCTGCATCTGGGTGCTGGCGCTCTGCGTGTGGATCGTCGCGGCGGCACTCGGGAGCGTGGGCGTAGTTGAGCTCCTGCTTGCCGTAAGCGGCGTCACCATCGGCCACTTCCCGTACGCCCTCGCCTCGGCGGGCGTGGGGCTCGGCCTCGTCGGCGTGGCGCTCTTCGTTGGTGCTGGCGCTTGGGCCGCCTCAAAACAAATTGCGCGCCTCTCGGCGCTCTGGGCGAGGAAGGCCGCCTCGCCCTTCTGGAAGGGTAAGGGCGAGAAGGGCGGCGCTGCCGCGTATCTCGCGGCGTAGAAAGGAGTGAGTACCATGACCAGCGCGAAGAAGATCTACCTCGCCGTGGCGGGCGGGCTCGTTGCCGCGGGCGTTGTCCTCGCGGGCATTGGCTTTATCGCTTCGGGTTTCGACCCGGCCGTGTTCACAACCCAAATCGACACGCGCGACAGCACCATCGTACTCGGCGGCGTCGAGGTGGACGAATACGAGAGTATCCCGTTCATCAGCCAGCTCGCCAATCTGGGCGAGATCGACACCTCCGACGTCGCGGATCCCGCCGCGTCCTAGGCGCAGCGAGCCCGGGCGCTCTGCCCGCCAAGCTGCGTAAGCCGGCGAAACCCGAACCTCAACCTCTGCGCAACTGGCCCCAAGCCTGCGCCGATTCGCTCTCGGCGCCGCGCGGGGGGGCGTGACGCATGCCCAAAATAGTACGAGGAGAAAGGAACGCGCCGCCCGCAGCCACGCCCTTCCGCCTTCGCGGGGCCACGCAGGACCGGAAGCGACTGGGCCGTGCGGTGGGGCTGTGCTTGGATTGGCTACACTGATATGGACAGATCCGTGAGGGGCGCGAGAGACGGGACTCCGGGGAGATCTTCGAGGAGGAGTACCTCGACTGAAAGCGCGGGTTCAGTGGAGCATGAACCTAATCTCTGTCTCTCTTGCTTTTTTGATTTGTTGAGAAGCCGGCATTTGGGGGCATTTTGGATAGCGAACAGTTCAAACAAGAAGCTGAGAAAATAGAACAAAGCCTGAGTGCCTTGAGAGTCGCCGAGCGCAATGCAGTGATTCCCTTCATGAACGGCGACTTTACCCAATGGGATCTATATCTGGCATCCTCCTCTGAGTATGCGATGAGACTGATAGACGGATTCATCTCCATGCTCGAGTCGAGGAATCTTGTTTGCGTCGCCCAGCTTCTCCGCGCACAGGTTGGAGTCTGCCTGCGGACATTCGCGTTATTCGCCGCCGAAGACCAGGATGACTTTCTCAAGCAGGTGTTTCAAGGTGTGCCCGTGAACAAGCTGAAAGATTTCTCGGGTGAGAAGATGTCCGATGGAAGACTTCAAGACTTACTCGAGAAGTTCGATCCAAAGGTAAAAGATGTATACAAGGTGACGTCTGGATTCGTCCACTTCTCCATTGATATTCTGCCGAGCATGGGTGTGCCTGGGGAGGGCTATGAGGTCGAGTTTAATTTTGGAGCCGAGCGCAACGAGAGAAACAATGCGCCTCTCGTGGAATGCGGCAAGGCGTTCTGCCACTATATCGACCTGCATCTCCAGATGCTCCATAAGGTGATTGCTTCGGATGAATGGTATGCCGATCGATTCCGTATCGATTCCGATGGTCCTGCAGACGAGGCCTCGAAAAGCGAGAAGGTGTAGGTCGAACGCATTGACGCTGCCTTGACAGCATCCCGATATGATAACGAATGGGAGGTTCCCTGCGAAATGTGCGCCTCTGTATATTCTCGCTAGGACGCCCTCGACCGATAAGGCATCGTTGAGTTCAATTTGAGTTCAGCTCGGGTGCCTGAAAATCGCCCAACTCTGATAAAAGGGGAGACGACGGTACACCACGTAGACGAGAGGCTATGGAAGTGCACGATTTGATTATATTGGCGCGCTAAACCGCCCCGCTGCCCAACTTGAACTCCGCTCACGCGTGTATGGGGCTGCGAGAGGTAACGGCCTGCGGCCTCCTTTGTGTGCTCGATGATATCTTCGAGCATGCCGGGCATGGCGGAGACATTCGCTGCAATCCAGCCGTGTTCAAGCGCCGTTTCGGATAGGAGCGAGAGGGGGCTGTCTTGCCCGTTTCCCTTGCACCCGTAAAGATGGTTGACAGTTTGGGGTCTCCCGGGTCTTTAGCTTTTACCGCGCTAGATGCCTCATGGAAACTGTTGGACTTTAATCAGACAGACCCAGCATGTCGTTTTCCTCCATGAGGACATCGGCTAAAACCGCAACACCTATGCTTGTTTAAGCAAACCTCCTGATAGTCGTGGAGCTGCTGTAGCCCGACATGCAGGACATCGCTCGGCTTAAACACCGGATGCCGCATCCGCGAAACGAGTTGCGGTGCACCCTGTTCCAAAAGGCTGCCAAGTACCATGGCGTGAGCGTTGGGGTAGCCATCATTCAGCGTGGATACATCCGGATGCGCATAGATCCAGACGATTCCAACGTTCTCGTATTTCCCGTGCAGGTAATCGAAGAGGGCAGGCGACACCATACAGTTGCCGCCGACGGTCACGACTCTGTCGGGGTTTTCTGCCGCAAGCTTCCTCTGCGCATCCTGAATCCCCGCCAGGACTTCGTCCTCGGCATAGATGCGAACTGTCTCCCATTTCTCATGTCCAAGTTCTGGGACGCGTTTCACAATGTCGAGTGGGACTCCTGGACAGTCGAATCACGTGGTGGCCCCCTTTGAGAGGGTCACGAGCATGGTGGTCCCGTTCTCGGAACTTGTTTCGACCTCTACGGCGCCACCGTGAAGCGCTGCAATCTCCCAAACGAGCGCTAGTCCGAGTCCTGCGCCGCCGTATGCCCTGCTGCGGGATTTATCCAGGCGAAAGAACGGCTGGAAGATGCTCTCACGGTACTGCTTGGGTATTCCCGGGCCCTGGTCCTCGACTCGCAGGAACACGTGGCTGTCGTTGTCGCAGATGGAGACGTTGACAGTCGAGCCGGGGTGGCTGTAACGGATGGCATTTTCGACCAGGTTAAACACCAGCCGATAGAGGAGCGTGTCGCTTCCGATTACTAAAGCGTCTCCAGCACAATTGAGGGCTATGCCCTTATTTTCGGCAAGCGGCGCAAGGTCGGTGAGGACCTCTTCGGACAAGGGGCCAAGTTCCACATCGTCCTCGCAAGGAACGCTGCGGAGCTCACTCATCTCGAGCAATACCTTGGCCATTCGAGACATGCGCTCGGTTTGTTCTTGTAGCAGGCCGAGCAGCTCGGCTGTTTCGGGTTGCAAACCGGAGTGCTCGGAGATGAATAGTTCAATCTGTGCTTGCATAAGGGCGAGCGGGGTGCGCAGCTCGTGTGCGGCGTTGCCGGTAAACTGACGCTGTGCAGAGAACCCTTCGCCAAGACGAGCGATCATGTCGTTGAAAGAGGCGCTGCATCGTTGTAGCTCGGTGGGCACATCTTCATTGAGTCTGATTTCGCTTAGGTTGTCAGGCTGCACGCGCTCAACCTGGGCTGCAAAAGCCCGTAGCGGTTTGAGCGCACGACCGCTCACAAAGTATGCCAGCGCGCCGCCAAGGAGTGTGACTCCAGCCGTGATGTACCAGGCTGTCGTGCCAAAAGACTCCTGTGCGTCGTTTACGACGATCGTGACCTTGTCATCGAGGGCCGCTTTCGTTGGGTCGAACGCCTGGGGCGAATCTTCGCCGGTTGCGTTAAAGGACGAGATGTCACTGCCGATGGCATCCATGTAGCGCATGCCCGTATAACCGACCAGGCAGTTCGTCAGCACGCATGCCGCACACGTGAGCAGTGCCGTCATAATCGTTATGCGCCATTGCAGCGAAAGCCCTTTCATTCTCCACCCTCCATAACGTAGCCCTCTCCAATCCGATTGCGAATCGGGTCGTATCCCAAAGCAATGCGTAGCTTTTTGCGGAGTGACGAGATATGAACGCGGGTTGCGTTGCTAAAGCTGTTCACGCTGCTATCCCAAACGTGCTCTATAAGCTCCTCTTGACTTACCGGACGCCCCTGATTGAGCATCAGGTATTCCAAGATTCCCGTTTCCTTGCGCGTAAGAGATAGAGCCTCGCTGTCCACGGAAGCGATGCGCGCCTTGGTGTCAAAGCGGAGCTTTCCGCAGGTTAAAACTATGACGCTTTGTGTAAAGCGTCTGAGGGTAAGGCTGCGGATCCTTGCCGCAAGCTCGTCCAGATGAAACGGCTTGGTGAGGTAATCGTTGGCGCCGGCATCGAGTCCGGAGACTTTATCGGATACTTCGCCGCGTGCGGACAGAATCAGCACCTTGGTCTCGCAGTCAGTTTTCCTAAGTTCCCTGAGTACGGTCATGCCGTCGATACGGGGAAGGTTGAGGTCGAGTACCACGAGGTCAAATACTTCGACGCCCAGCAGGTCGAGCGCCTCCTGTCCGTCGTGACAGCAGTCGACGCTGTATGCCAAGTTTCGCAAGCTGCGCGCGATTGCATCGCACAGTGCTCGCTCGTCTTCGACGATCAAAATACGCATAACAGTCTCCTTGCACATTCCAAATCGCGCTTAACACGGATTTTATAGTCGATATGGTCCAATGGTCGCGTAACGAAAGGAGTGGTCGGGTTGTTCAAAGCGGTAAAACCCGTGGTACAGGTCGTTTTGTTGATCGTCGGAATTGCCATGGTGTGCTTTGGTGTTATGCGTGGCGAGGCGGATGCCGTGCTGGCCAAAGCGATTAGGCTGTGCTTGGAGTGTATCGGAATTGGATAAAAGAGAAAACACTGCGTCGCATGTTTTGGCCCGATTTCGCGGATTCATTCAGGCGGCGGCGACGCTGGTCACCAACATTCACCTGCCAAACTTTGCCAAAGGCGGCATCTATCAGGGCGCGGGAAAAACAGTCTGCGTACCTGGACTTAATTGCTATTCGTGCCCCGCGGCATCGGGTGCGTGCCCCATCGGGTCGTTCCAGTCGGTGGTAGGTTCATCCAAGTTCAACTTTTCTTACTATGTTACCGGTACGCTCATTTTGCTCGGCGTGCTGCTGGGACGCTTTGTATGCGGCTTTCTGTGCCCGTTTGGCTGGCTGCAGGAGCTGCTTCACAAGATTCCCGGCAAAAAGTTCTCCACGAAAAGGCTCAAGGCGCTTACGTATATCAAATACTTCGTGCTGCTGTTTGCCGTGGTGCTGCTGCCCGTCTTGGTGGTTAACGACGTGGGCATGGGCGATCCGTTCTTTTGTAAGTACATCTGTCCGCAGGGTGTGCTCGAGGGCGCCATTCCTCTGGCCATTGCCAATGCCGGCATTCGATCTGCGTTGGGACAGCTCTTTACTTGGAAACTTGCCGTTCTCTGTGCCGTGGTAGTGCTGAGCATTTTGTTCTATCGCCCCTTTTGCAAATGGATTTGCCCACTCGGCGCATTCTACGCGCTCATGAATAAGGTATCCCTACTGGGGATCCAGGTCGATGCATGCAAATGCGTCTCGTGCGGCAAGTGTTCAAGGGTTTGTCAGATGGACGTTGATGTGGTCCGCGCGCCTAATCATGCCGAATGTATCCGGTGCGGAAAGTGCATCGGGGCCTGTCCCGTCGATGCCATCAGCTATCGCTATGGCCTAGATGTGTCGGCGGAAAAGCTTCCCTTGACCGCCGATAAAAAGTAAACAAGCTTCGACAAAACGGAGGAATGACTATGAAGCTTTCTAAGATTGCGGCCCTGTTTATGGTGCCAGTATTGGCCTTGTGCCTTGTGGCATGTTCGGCGCCCGGTGGCAATGCGAGCGAATCTGCGAGCTCCGATCCTAAGATCGCAGAACTCACTGCGCAGAAGCCGGCCAATGCCGACGAGGCCGCCGAGCTGTATGCGAAGCTCATGCAAAAGGAGAACGAGATCTTTTCGAGTGATAACGCGCTGTGGGAAAAGGTATTCAATGCGGCAAATAAAGACTCGGCAATGATTGAGGACGGCAGCAATTACGGCGATTTTCTGCTCAAGACCATCGATGGCGCCAAGGATGAGTTCACGGCGGATGAGCTTAAGACACTCAAGGCCGGTGCACAGCAGATCAAGGAGATCGAGGACAAGCTCGAGAGCTTGGAGAAGGAGTTCCCCGGCTGTGGAAGCACGCCGAGCGCAGGCGAGAGCGTCGACGCTTCGGCCGCTGGCATGACGGCTGATGCCAATGCTTCGAGCGAGGCGACGAAGTTCCCCAGCTTTACGGGCAAGGACCTGGATGGCAACGACGTGAACAGTGACGAGCTGTTCTCTAAGAACAAGGTCACCGTCATGAACTTCTGGTTCACTACTTGCAAGCCGTGCGTGGGCGAGCTGGGCGATCTTGAGAAACTGAATCGGGAGCTTGCCGAGAAGGGCGGCCAGGTCGTGGGCGTCAATTCCTTTACGCTCGATGGCAACAAGGGCGAGATTGCAGATGCCAAGGACGTGCTGAGCAAGAAGGGCGTGACATATAAGAACATCTGGTTCAAGTCGGATAGCGAGGCCGGTAAGTTTACGTCAAATTTGTTCTCGTTCCCGACAACGTATGTCATCGATCAGAATGGCAACATCGTAGGGGAGCCCATCGTGGGAGCCATCAGCTCCGCCGAGCAGCGCGCAGCACTCAACAAACTTATTGACCAGGCGATTGCGAATAGCGAGCAATAAACAAGCTGAACTATGTATATTGAGGAGGTCTCGGGATTCCTGGGGCCTCTTTGATTTCGATTCTTCGAGATCAAATCTGCTCTTGTTATGTTCTCGTTTCCAAGAAATGGGAGGCAGCTCATTTATATGCCGCCGTCCCTTTTCACCTGCATCTTTCCTGCTAGATTAAACCTAATGGGGAAAGGAGCCACAAATGGACGGGATGCAAGATATCGTAAAGAAGTTTCCGTTTTGGGAGCATTTGTCTGACGACGAACGCGCTCTTGTTTTAGGGCAATCCGCCTTGCGCGCCTTTGATGCCGGACAGCTTATTGGCGGCAGCGACAGCTCTTGCACGGGCGTCTTCCTCATTGTCCACGGCGATATCCGCGTCAGCCTTCTTTCCGAGGAGGGCAAGGAGGTTACGCTGTTTCGGCTCGGTGAGGGAGAATGCTGCGTCACCACCGCGTCGTGCGTTATTCGGCAAATCTCATTCGACACGCTCGTAACTGCGACACGAGAATCCACGCTCCTCGTTGTTCCTATTGGTGTTTGCGAGCATCTTGCCAACGTTAATATCCACGTCAAGGTTTTCATGCTCGAAGTAGAGGCGCAGCGCTACTCCCAGGTGGTTCGCGTGCTGCAGCAGATGCTCTTCAGGCGCCTTGACCAGCGCGTTGCCGACTATCTGGTTGAGCGATGCCGGGCAGCGGAGTCGATGGAGCTCCGGATCACTCAAGACGAATTGGCGCGTGATATCAACTCTGCTCGCGAGGCGGTGACACGCGTGTTGCGTCGTCTTGCCGATGAGGGCCTTATCGAGGTGAAGCGCGGGCGCATCCTTGTTCTGGATGTCGACGGTTTGGCGCGCCTGCCGTAGCGATGACTTTGCTGTGGTGCCTATCCGCCCGCTGCTCGCTGCTTGCTCTCAAGAAAACCACCCATATGGTGACTTGGTCACGGAACCGGCCTATGTCTTCCGGACATACTGGCATCAAGCGATAGGACAAGCGAGCAAAGGAGCTCATCATGGGATTGTTTGATTTATTTGCTGGGGTGGATATCAACAAAGGTGTTGAGGAGTGCCAGGCGACCGAAGGCGCGGTATTGATTGATGTACGCGGCGCCGATGAGTATCGGCAGGGGCATATCCCCGGGGCCGTCAACATTCCCCTCGATAGCATCGACCGCGTGCTTGCCGAATATCCAAAGAAGGACGCCCCGCTGTTTGTACATTGCTTGAGTGGTGCTCGTAGCGGTCGTGCCACGAGTTTTCTCCAGCGTGCAGGCTACAGCAACGTGAAGAACATTGGCGGAATCAATAGCTACGGTGGAAAGGTGGTGCGTTAACCATGAAGGTGGTTATCGTGGGAGGCGTTGCCGGCGGCGCATCGGCCGCGGCGCGCTTGCGCAGGCTTGACGAGCAGGCGGAGATTGTTGTTTTCGAGCGCACGGGCTATGTGTCCTATGCCAATTGCGGATTGCCATACTTTATTGGCGGCGTGATTGAGGAGGAGTCTGCGCTCACGCTGCAATCGCCCGAGGGATTTTGGAATCGATTCCGCATTGCCGTGAAGACGAGTCATGAGGTGATCGCCATTCACCCCGATGTGCATGCGGTTGACGTCCGCAACCTGCTCACCGGCGAAGAATTTGTCGAGACATATGACAAGCTGATTCTTTCGCCTGGCGCGCACCCGATTCGCCCTGAGCTTCCGGGGATCGATTCGGATAAGATCTTCAGCTTGCGAACGGTCGAGGACACGCTGCATATCCATGACTATGTACAAGAGCATAGGCCGAAGAGCGCTGTGGTGATCGGCGGCGGTTTTATCGGCATCGAGACTGCCGAGAACCTGCGCGACCTGGGCCTTACGGTGACGCTTCTGCAGCGCCCTCGTCAACTAATGAACAACATGGATTACGATATGGCAACGCTGCTTCACACGGAAGTGCGCGAGCATGGCATTGACCTGCGACTTCGTGCCGACGTGACGGGTTTTGAAGAGGTCGATGGCCGTGTGGTCACTCATGTGGCGGGCGAAGATTCTATCGTGGCCGATATGGTGCTGCTCGCTATCGGCGTTGTCCCCGAGAGCCATTTGGCAAAGGAAGCTGGCATCGAGCTGGGCATCAAGGGCTCCATTGTGGTGAACGATCGCATGGAGACATCTGCTCTCGACGTATATGCCGTGGGCGATGCCGTGCAGGTCAAGCATCAGGTGACGGGCGAGGACGCAGTGATTTCCCTTGCGGGCCCCGCCAATAAACAGGGGCGTATCGTCGCCGATGTGATCTGTGGCCTAGACAGTCACTATCAGGGCTCGTTGGGCTCTTCGGTGATCAAGGTGTTCGACTTGACAGCTGCGAGCACGGGAATTTCTGTGAAAGCAGCGCGTGCGGCAGGTATTGATTGCGAGAGCGTTGTGCTGTCGCCCGGATCGCATGCGGGCTATTATCCCGGAGCGACGCCCATGACCATGAAAGTCGTGTTTGAGAGGGAAACCTTGCGTCTGCTGGGTGCGCAGATTGTGGGCGTCGATGGCGTCGATAAACGCATCGACGTGCTGGCGACGGCAATCCAGGCCGGTATTCGGGCCGATAAGCTCAAGGATTTTGATTTGGCTTATGCGCCGCCATATTCTTCGGCAAAAGACCCGGTAAACATGGCTGGTTTTATGATCGAGAACGTTGACTCGGGCATCCTCAAGCAGTGGCATTGGGAACAGGAGCCTGATCTGCCGCGCGACGGAAGCGTGCAGCTGCTCGATGTTCGCACGGTTGGCGAGTATGGTCGCGGTCATATCGACGGCTTTATGAACATCCCTGTTGATGACTTGCGCGCTCGCTTGGGGGAGCTTGACGTGGCAAAGCCTGTTTATGTTATTTGCCAAAGTGGTCTTCGCAGCTACATCGCTTGTCGCATTCTCGCTCAGCACGGTTTTGACTGCTATAACTTCTCGGGCGGTTATCGTTTCTTTGCTGCTGTGACCAAAGACCGTCGCGGTAGCGATAACGTGATGCCGTGTGGATTGGAGAAGTAGGGCCTTTTTGGGCAACTTTGAACGAGGACTGCCGTGAACGAGTGGCGGTTTGGCCGGAAATGAGCGCTTTGCCGCCACTCGTTGGGGTCTGGAGCTGACGTGAGACCGTTGCCGAAGTCCCGTTTGGAGCCGTTGCGGGACCGGTTTCGCAGCATCGTTGGTACGACCGTAGAGCCGGCTCCTACTCAGGGTCGGCACCAACGCGGGACCCGGAGCCAATGCAGCACCACAAGTGATCCAATCCTCTAGCTCACTGCCAATTCTCCTGCTAGCGTGTATGACAAAGGTGAGATGGGGTAGGAAAAACGCATTACACGCGAGTGATGGGGAAAGGCCGACGTGCCCGTCCCTGTGCGGGGAGGAAGCCCATCGATGCTGGAGCTCAAAGGTATTTGCAAAAGGTACGTTACCCAGTCGTTTACGCAGGTGGCGCTCGACAGCGTAAGCCTGGCTTTTCGCGATAACGAGTTCGTGGCCATTCTGGGTCCCTCGGGCTCGGGTAAAACTACGATGCTCAACGTCATCGGCGGACTGGATCATTTCGATTCCGGCGACCTGCTCATCGACGGTATTTCGACCAAGGATTTTCACGATCGCGATTGGGATGCCTATCGCAATAACCGCATCGGCTTTGTGTTCCAGAGCTATAACCTCATTCCGCATCAGACCATTTTGGAAAACGTGGAGCTGGCGCTTACGCTCACGGGTGTGGGGCACGCCGAGCGCCGCCAGCGTGCGCGCGAGGCGTTGGAGAAAGTCGGCCTGGGCGAGCACGTTAACAAGCGCCCGAGCCAGCTTTCGGGCGGGCAGATGCAGCGTGTGGCCATCGCCCGCGCCCTGATTAACGATCCCGAGATTGTGCTGGCCGACGAGCCGACCGGCGCTTTGGATTCAACGACATCCGTACAGGTCATGGATCTGCTCAAAGACGTGGCGCGCGACCGCCTGGTTATTATGGTCACGCACAATCCCGAGCTGGCGTACCAATACGCCACGCGCATCGTCAACCTGGCGGACGGTAAGATCACCGACGATTCCGACCCTTTCGATGTCGCTGACGCCACGCGCCGCGAGGCCAAGCCTACGCGCAAAACCTCGATGAGCTTTGTGACGGCGCTGGGGCTTTCTGCCCGCAACCTCATGACCAAGAAGGGTCGCACGGCCATGACTGCTTTTGCGGGCTCGATTGGCATTATCGGCATTGCGGCGATTCTGGCGCTGTCCAACGGCGTAAACGGCTACATCAAAAAGGTCGAGGAGGATACGCTCTCGAGCTACCCGCTCACCATTTTCAAGCAGGATTACGACCTGTCGTCCATGATGGGCGGGCAGGGGGCCACGGATGACGAGGCGTCCAACGGCGAGGATTCGTCCGACGACGGTACCGACGGCAAGGCTCAGGGAACCGATAAGATTCCCGTGGTCACGGCCGTAAAGGATATGTTTGCGAGCGTTAAGTCCAACGACATGACGAGCTTTAAGGCATGGCTTGACGACGGCGGCGATGGTATCGACAAAGAGGTCAACGCCATCCAGTATGGCTACGGCGTGACGCCAGTTGTCTATCGTTCGAGTAAGGGTGACGAGAAGCCCGTCCGGCTGGTGCCCAACGCTATGACCGAGGCCATGAGCGGAGGCGCAAGTTCGGCGGCAACGGTGAGCATGGAATCCATGGGAACCTCGGTCTTTAACGAGATGATCGACGACCAGAGTCTGCTCGACAGCCAGTACGATGTCGTCGCTGGCCATTGGCCTACGTCCGCCAACGAAGCCGTGATGGTGCTTTCGAGCCGTGGCACGGTGGGCGATTACACGCTCTACAGCATCGGTGCGCTGGATATTGATGAGCTCAATGACCTGGTTAACAGCGCCATGGCGGCCGACGGTGGAGTCGAAACGCCCGAGACCGGCACCGACTTTACCTACGACGATGCGCTGTCCACGACGTTTAAGGTGCTGTCGCCGGCCGATGCGTATCGCAAAAACGAAGAGACCGGCATGTGGACCGATATGTCTGGCGACGCCGACTTTATGTCCGCCAAGGTTGCCGACGGTATCGACGTGCACATTGTGGGCGTGGTGCGACCCAACGAGACGGCCAACGCGAGCGCGTTGTCCCCGGGCATTGCCTACACGCATGCGCTGACTCGCCAGCTTATGGAGCGCGCCGCCGATTCGCAGATTGTGCAGGAGCAACTCGCCCACCCCGAGACGGATGTCTTTACGGGCAAGTCTTTCGATGAGCTGCAGTGCGAGGCCAAACAAGGCGTGGATCTGGGCAGTATGTTCAGCGTGGATGAGGCGGCGCTGAAGAGCGCGTTCTCGTTCGATACGCCTGCGCTCTCGGGCGCTGCCGGCGGTATGGACCTTTCTGGCATCGACTTGTCCGGGCTGGACATTGACCTTTCTGGCGTTGGTAAGGACATCGACTTCAGCGACATCATGGCCAAAGCGCCAACCCCAGATTTCTCGGGTATCTTTGACGGTCTGGAACTCACACCCGAGCAAATGCAGCAGGTGGGAACACTAGCCAACCAGCTGTTTGAGAGCTTTCTGCAATCTGATCAGTTTAGGGCACTGTCGCCCGAAGATCTTAGGGACGCGTCAAAGCTCGCTGCCGCATTCTCGACGTATCTTGAGAATGATGCCGCAGCCCAGCAATACCTGGCTCAGCTCAAGGCACTCGGCGGCGATGCCCTGGCCGAGCGCCTGCAACAGGCGATGACCGACTATGTGCAAAAGCAGCTGGCTCCGTATCTGCAGCAGGCTATGGATCAGGTGATGAAGGCGATCAGCGAGCAGATAGCATCGACGGTATCGTCCCAGCTCAAGGCGGGCGCGGCAGGGCTCATGGCAGGGCTCATGGACCAGATGGCGACACAGATGTCTTCGAGTTTTGCCAACCTGGCGAGCGCCATGCACGTGGATGCGAGTGCCTTTGCTCGTGCCATCCATTTCAACATGGACGCCGAGGATCTGAGTTCGCTCATGATGAGCTATGCCAAGGCGTCGAAGCTCACCTACGACAACAATCTGACCACGTTGGGCTATGCGGATGAGGCGGACCCCATCTCGGTTAAGATTTTCCCGCGCGACTTTGAGGCCAAGGAGCGCGTACTCGATCACATCGATGCGTACAACAAGCAGGTCAAAGCCGCTGGCCATGATGATCGGGCAATTTCGTACACCGACTACATGGGCATCATCATGGGTTCGGTGACCGACATCGTGAACACCATCAGCTTGGTGCTCATCGCATTCGTGAGTATCAGCCTGGTGGTGAGCTCCATCATGATCGGCATCATCACCTACATCAGCGTGCTGGAGCGCAAAAAGGAGATTGGCATCCTGCGTGCGATCGGCGCGTCGAAGCGCAACGTGGCCAACGTATTCAATGCCGAGACCTTTATCGAGGGCCTCATCGCCGGCGTCTTTGCCATTGTCGTCGTGGTGGCCGTGAGCTTTCCGGTTAATGCCTGGGCGCTTGCTGCCAAACAAGTGCCCAATCTGATGAGCCTGCCCGTGCAGGATGCGCTGGTGCTCATCGCGATTTCGGTGCTGCTGACGGTTGTTGCCGGCCTGCTGCCCGCCCGCAGCGCGTCCAAGAAAGACCCCGTAGAAGCCCTGCGCTCCGAATAATGTGGCAAAGGGACAGTCCCTTTGTTACATTGAGACCCTCGCGAAATCGGGGTCTAATACTTTTCCAAGAAGTGAACGAGTCAAAATGGACCCCCGAAGCATCGACACTTTTGAGATGCAATTTCCTGCGGTTTTGATCGTTGAATCCTGCGGTTTTGGCGTCAGAAAATGTCGATGCTTCGGGGGTCAAAATACAGCCATTCACTTCTGGGGAAAGTATTAGACCTCGAAATATAGACGGCGTTTGCGAGCGGAAATCAGAACGCAAGCTTCTAGCTCTTCTTTGCAGAGAGCATAAGGCTAATCCGCGACGCTTTCGCACATGGGCTCCAAGGCATCTTGCGCGATGGCAAGCTGCTCGGCGGCGCCGCCCAGGTTGCGCGCGAGATTGTTATCGCCGTTCTTGAGCAAACGGCCGGCGGCTTGCGTGGCGAGCACGCTGGCTGGAGTTCCCTTTGGCGAAACACAATGTCGTTGATCATTTGGAGTGGCAGGATCAGCAGACATGCTACGAATGCCATGATGAGCGCAATCGCTGCGATCTTGCCGTTCGTGAGCATTAGTAAATCGAAGGTGAATGGTTTCCCGAGAAGTGAACGACCTAATTTGGACCCCTGAAGCACCCACGTTTTTCGACGCTAAAACCGCAGGATTTGAGTGATAAAACCGCAGGAATTGGCCTTCCAAAAGTGTCGATGCATCGAGGGTCCGATTTCACTCGTTCACTTCGCGGAAAACCATTCACCTTCGTTGTATGAGGCGCCGGATGGAAGGGTGATTATCGTCAAGCTGCTGCCTCTGCCTTGTGAATCATCTGGAGCACAAGGCATAATGCATGTAACAAGGGGGCGGTTCCTTTGTCACATCCGTTGATATGAGAGAAGAGTAGATGATTCTATCGCTTGCCCCCATGGAGGGGATTACCGGGCATGTGTTCCGTCGCGTGCATGCGGAGTGCTTTGGTGCGCTTGACTGCTATTACACGCCGTTTTTGCCGCCGCCGCGGGTAGGAAACCGCTTTGGCGGCAAGGCATTTAAGGAGATCGATCCTGCCAATAACCAGGGGCTCAACGTAGTGCCTCAGCTGATGTCCAAGAATTCGGACGAGTTTGTGTGGGCGGCACAGGTACTCGCCGACATGGGATATCGCGAGGTCAATCTCAACTTGGGTTGCCCCTCGGGGACGGTTGTTGCCAAGGGCAAAGGATCGGGCTTTTTGCGCAACTTGGACGAGCTTGAGGTGTTCTTGAGTGACGTGTGTGAGCGCTCTCCGCTGCCGGTATCGGTCAAGACCAGGTTGGGGTTGGAGAGCGACGACGAATACGAGCGCGTACTCGATCTATATTGCCGCATGCCGCTGGCAGAGCTGATCGTGCATCCTCGCGTACAAAAGGACCGCTATACGGGCACGCCGCGCAAGGAGTTTTATGGCGAGACGCTGGAGCGCGCGCCGTTTCCGGTGGCATACAACGGTGACATTTTTGATCTTGAGGACATGGGTGCGCTGGTGGAGGCCTATCCCGGCACACGTCATGTGATGCTGGGGCGTGGCTTGCTCGCGAACCCAGCTCTGGCTCGCATGGTCAACGGCGGTCCCGCTGCCACGGCAGCCGAACTGCAGCGCTTCCACGACACGCTGTTTGCGGCCTATGCAGAAGAGATCGGCGGCAACGCGGTCTTTCGTATGAAGGAGTGGTGGTTCTACGCCAAGTGCGCTTTCGCCGACCCCGCTACCGTTCACAAGCTCGTACGTAAGACCAAAAAGGTTGACGAATACCGCGCCGCCGTCGAGCGCGTCTTTCGCGAGCAGCCACTCGCACCCATAGCCTGCTTCCACGGCTAGTTAGTCATTGGGGGCGTTCTTTAACGACTAGTCATCTAAGAACGTCCCCGATGACTATGTTGCACTAGAGCAGGTTCTTCCGTATCCACGCGATGATGTCACTCGATTCGTAGAGCGGCTTGCCGTCGATGAACAGGCAGGGAACCTGGCGTTTTCCGCCGACGGCGATGAGCGTCTGCTCGGCATCGGGGTCGGTCGAGATGTTGCGCTCAGGGATGGTCACGCCGTTATCGGCCAAAAAGCGCTTGACCTTTATGCAATACGGGCAGCCGGTCATAACGAATAGCACGAGCTCATGATCAGTAGCCATAGGTCTCCAATCGGTTGAGGTTTTGATTGAAATACCCAAAGCCGCCGCGGTCTATGCGCGGGCCAGCGACGACTCGATGGCCTGGACCAGAAACGCCGTAGCTCCGGTGCCGCAGGGCTTGTCGTAGTAGTCAATAAAGCGCTGGTCGGCAAGATAGCCGTGGGCGAGACCCAGGTACGCTTCGTTCTGGGGTTCGCGCCCCCAGTTGAGACCAATCCAACGACGATGCATCGCGACGAGCTTGCGAGCCTCGCTTCCATCCGCATCGCCGTCGCCCATGGCAATCGAAAGCTGGCCCAAAATGGCGCGTTCAAGTTCCTTCATGTCGTTCCATGTCTGAGGATCCATATCCAGCAGCGCCTCGTTTGCCGCATCGATAGCCTCATCGCCATAGCGCGCCCGCGCCTCGGCACCGTAGCGCTCCTCGTTTTCTTGCACGGCGCGCCAGCGCTCCAGTTGCGGCAGGACGGCGCCCATGAGCGAGACGGCTTCGTCGAGCGACATGCCGGTGTTTTGTGCCAGCCGCGGGGCACAGTCCTCGATCATCGCCTCCATGGTGGTCTCGTAGGTGTACTGGCCGTGGTCGTAGCACCACTTGCAGTAATGATCGGTCGCGGCGCCCGCAGCATCGGTACCGCAGTCGTCGGGCGTGAGTATCATGCCGCAGCTCTGGCAATAGTGCTCGGGCATTTCGAGCAGGTGAGACAGGGGCTCGTCGGTCACGGCGGCGATGAGCTTCATCATGTCGATGCCCGGTGTGGCCTCGCCGCGTTCCCAACGGCTGACGGCTTGGCGTGTGACGAAGAGCTTGGCGGCGAGCTGCTCCTGGGTAAGGTGATGGGCGCGACGGACAGCGATGAGCTTTTCTGCAAAGGCCATGGCGGCTCCTTTCTGCTGGTTGATGGCTTAAGCATACGCGGCAGCAGGTGCCCTTCCAAGCAACCGTTGGTTGCACGACGGGGAACCGCGGCGAAGAATTGCGCGCAACGCCCCACACCTCCATGCCGTACAATGACCGGCATGGAACCTATTGCACACATACATACCGATCTGCCGCAGAAGTTTGGCATTCCGCGCAACAGCTTTTTGGCGCCCCATCTGCAGGGACGCATTGTCTTTGAGCCGGAATTTGCCTCCAACGCAGCGGTCGAGGGTCTGGACTCCTTCTCTCACCTATGGCTGCTGTGGCGCTTCGAAAACGGAACGCCCGGCGGCACGGCTAAGGACATAGCTGCCGATGCCAAGACGCAGGACAGGTCCGGCACCAACGCAAAATGGTCGAAAACCGTGCGCCCGCCGCGGTTGGGTGGAGCCAAGCGCGTGGGCGTGTTTGCCACACGCAGTCCATTTCGCCCTAATCCCATCGGGCTCACCTGCGTCAAGCTCGATCGCGTCGAGCTCACCGACGATGGTCCCATCATCCATGTGCTGGGGACCGACCTGCGCGACGGCACGCCCATCTACGACATTAAGCCCTACATTCCGTTTGCGGACTGCCACCCGGATGCGACAGGCGGCTGGATTGAGGGTGCTCCGTGGCAAGAGCTCGATGTTGAGTTTCCACAAGCGCTGCAGGATATGGTCCCGCCCGCAAAGCTCCCCGGCTTGGTCGAGGTCCTTTGCCAAGATCCGCGCCGTGCGGGCAGCAAGCACGAGCCAAACCGCGTTTACCATTTGGCTTACGCCGGGCTCGACATATCGTTTACGGTCGACGGAGCCGGGTTGACGGTAACCGCCATCAACGACGCTCAAGACTAATCTGCCATCTGCCCGTATCCGTCAAAATCAACAGCAAACCCCATGCCAAAACCGCCCACGCTGGTGGACAATAACGCCTACCAAAACAATCAACTTTGCACGGGGGTTCAGCATGAAATACGACTTTAGCTCGCTTATCGACCGCCACGGCATGGACTCCATCGCCGTTGACTCTTGGGGTGAGATCCCCGGTATGGCTCCGAATGCACCCGACGAGGGATTCGACCGCATTCCCATGTGGGTGGCCGACATGAACTTCGCCACGGTGCCCACGGTCCAGGAGCACATCATTCAGCGTGCCCAGCACCCCATGTTTGGCTACTTTAACCCGCGCCCCGAGTACTTCGACCGCATCATCGAATGGCAGAGTCGCCGCAATGGCGTCGAGGGTCTGCGCCCTGAACATATCGGCTACGAAAACGGCGTGCTGGGCGGTGTCGTGTCGACGCTGCGCGCGTATGTACAGCCGGGCGATGCGGTGCTGGTCCACAGCCCTACCTACATCGGCTTTACCAAGTCCATTGAGGCCGCGGGCTATCACATTGTCCACAGCCCGCTTAAGCTCGACGACCAGGGCGTGTGGCGTATGGACTTTGAGGACATGGAGCACAAGCTCGCCCAAAACCACATCCATGCCGCGGTGTTCTGCTCGCCGCACAATCCCTGCGGCCGCGTATGGGAGCGCGACGAGATTGAGCGCGCCATGGACATCTATCGCCAGCACGATTGCGTGGTGATCTCGGACGAGATTTGGTCCGATATCATCCTGCCGGGGCACAAGCACATCCCGACGCAGTCGGTGAGCGAGGACGCCCGCATGCGCACGGTTGCCCTTTATGCGCCCAGCAAGACGTTTAACCTGGCGGGCCTGGTTGGCAGCTACCACATCATCTACAACGAGACGCTGCGTGACCGCATGTGCGCTGTGTCCAACAAGACCCACTACAACGAGATGAATGTCCTCTCCATGCACGCGCTTATCGGTGCCTACCAGCCGCAAGGCTACGAGTGGGTGGACGAGCTCAACCAGGTGCTTGCCGGCAATATCGAGTACTTCTGCACGTATGCAGAAAAACACTGGAAGGGCATCGCGTTTTCACGTCCGCAGGGCACGTACATGGTGTTTATTGACTGCACCGAGTGGTGCCGCGAGCATGGCCGCGATATTCAGTGGCTGCTCGACGAGGGGGCGCGCGTGGGCGTGGGGTATCAGGACGGCCGCCCGTTCCATGGACCCTGCCACATTCGTGTGAATCTGGCGCTGCCGCTTTCGCGCGTAAGGGAAGCGTGCGACCGCCTGGACCGCTACGTTTTTAATGCGCGGTAAGTGTGCACTGCACACGGGGCCTTCTGCCAAGTCGGCTAGAAGGCCCCGTGTGGTAAGGCATCTGTAACCATTGGGCGCAGACCTTCTGCGGAGGCTTACTTTTCCTGAATCTGCTTACCGCAGAGATGCTCAATCGTAATCTCGTAGAGCTGGACACCCTTAATGTCCTTGGCGATTTCCTCTTCGACTTCCTCGGCAGAAGGGTAGTACTTAAGCGCGAGCTGGCGAACTTTATCCTCGATAAACGCGGGGGTGTCATTCGCCAGGCGACAACGGCCAAAGACTACGGTACTCATAACGTAGGGAGCCCAGTCACCGTCCTGGTACCACTCGTTGCCGTAAACGGTAAAGCAGACCTTGTCATCGCGCTTGAGTGCGTCGACCTTGTGGCCGGCCTTGGCGCCATGGAAATAAATCTTGTCGTGCTCGGCGTCAAAGAAGTAGTTGACGGGAATGGCGTACGGGTAGCCATCGTCGCCGTTGACGGCAAAGACGCCGCGCTTGCAGGTAGCGAGCAGTTCGCGCGCTTCCTCGTCGGTGATGGCGCGTTTCTTTCGACGTAAGGGCCTAAACATCGTTGGCTTCCTTTCTGGTCGTGCGTGGTGGTTGAGCACAAACTATAGCGAAACGGATCCGTTTTTCTTGATGCGGGCGAGTATGTTTTTGAGCTTGTTAAAGTCGAGCGGTTTGGACAGATGGGCGTTCATGCCGGCATCGTGTGCCGCCTTGGCGTCCTCGGCAAAGGCGTTGGCGGTGAGCGCGATGATGGGGATATCGGCTGCATCGACCTTCTCGCTCAGACGAATCGCGCGGGTTGCCTCATAGCCGTCCATGCCCGGCATCATGATGTCCATCAGAATCGCATCGAAGCTGCCGGCGGGATGTGACAGGTACAGATCGACGACTTCGTTGCCATTGGCGGCGCGGGTGACCACGACGCCCTCGGATTCTAGCAGCGTCTGGGCAATCTCGGCATTCAATTCGTTGTCTTCGGCGAGCAACACGTTCATGTCGGCGAGCGAGCAGTCGAGCACCCTCTCGACCGTATCTGCCCGCGCCTGAGGGTTCTTGTCGATATCGAGCGGAATCTGGACGTTGAACGTACTCCCCACGCCAACCTCACTCGAAATCTCAATCGTACCGCCCATCAGTTCAATAAGCGACTTGACGATTGGCATGCCCATGCCGGTTCCTTGGAACTTGCTGCGCGCATCGTCACCTTCTTGGGCAAACGGTTCATAGATATGCTTTAAAAACTCGGGAGCCATGCCAATGCCGGTATCCGAAACGCTAAAGCAAAAGAGTGCGCGCCCATCATCGAGTGGCTTGGTCTTTGAACTAAAGGTGACGGAGCCGCCGTGCTTGTTGTACTTAATGCTGTTGTCTAACAGGTTGATTATGATCTGCCGGATATGGGTGGGACTGCCGATCATGTATGGCCCCGTGGCGTACGGGAGACTATTGTCCTGCATTGTGATGCCGTTATCGGATGCGCGGAGCTTGCACAGCACCAGCGTATCGTCACAGAGCTCTTTGAGGTTAAAAGGCGCATGTTCCAGAGTTAGCTTGCGGTCTTCGATTTTGCCCATCTCGAGGATGTCGTTGATCAGCGAGAGTAGGTGATTGGCGGCAACACGCGCCTTGGCGCGGCTTTCGCGGGCGGCCTGCATGTCGCCGTCTTTCAATTCCTCAATTTCGATAAGACCCAGGATGCCGTTGAGTGGCGTACGGATGTCGTGGCTCATGCGCGTGAGGAATGCCGTCTTAGCGGCGTTGGCGGCATCGGCTTTCTGCTGTTCTTTCTGCGCGCGGTGAAGCGACCAGACAAGGATGACGATGCCGGTGAGCAAAATGCAGATGACGACTGCCGCAATGACGATGCGGTTGCGGTAGAGAAGTCGAAACGCATCCGATTCTTGCGCCGAGTACGATGTGGGGGAATAGCTGCTTGCAGAGAGCGATTCGCCAGCATTGACGATGCCCTTATTAATGATTCCCAACAGCACGGGCTTGCCGCGCGAAATCAAACACGATAGCTGTGCCGTGTCGGTGAGCTCCTGTGTTTGGAAATCCTCGATATCGTAGGTGTCGCGGATGGTTTTCAAGCGCGTGCTGGGGACAATGATGCAACTTGCCTCCCCCTTATTGAGGGCTTCGCGTGCCTCGTTGTCATTCGGATACTCGGTTACCTTTGCGTCGGGGAATAGGTTTTCGAGCTCAAAACGGTTGACGATCGCGTCTGCTGTGCAAGCGATGTTCTTAAGGTCACTGTTCAGGTTGCTGCTGCTGTGAATGGCGGCTAGGGAAACCGTTCCCATCGGGTTTGACAGGATGACCCCTGCCTGCTCGGCAAGCCAGTAGTCGCGAAACAACGGTAGGGCGACATCGATGGTCCCTGTGGAAAGGGCTTTGGTCATTTGCTCGTTGTTCGAGAACGCTACTGCTGCAACCGTAATGCCAAACTTGTCGTGCAACGTCGTTGCAAGCGAGGCGAGCGACCCTTCCATTTCGCCGTCGTCATTTTGCGTGCAGTAGGGGAGTTTGTTTTTAAGATAGCCGATCGTGATGGTGTTGTCGTTTGCTTTGAGCCAGGAGCGCTCGGGGCCGGTGAGCGATGATGAGCCGCTGTTTTGGGCCGAGTAATTCGCCTTGACCTCGTCGTTATAACGTGGGTTGACGCGGGCGATTGCCGTCATGGCGGCATTGATGTCGTTCATCAGGTCGGGGCGGCTTTTGGGGACGGCAAAATAGTAGTCACTCGAGCCAACGTAGAACATGGGCGACGCATCGGGCGACGAGATGGTGTCGTTCATGATGACGGCGTCGACTTCGTCGTTTGCGAG
This sequence comes from uncultured Collinsella sp., assembly GCA_900549555.1. Taxonomy (GTDB): domain Bacteria; phylum Actinomycetota; class Coriobacteriia; order Coriobacteriales; family Coriobacteriaceae; genus Collinsella. Next base: position 28,303 of record UROO01000004.1, read on the forward strand.
TGCGTCAAAGAGCATGGAGCCTCCGTCATACTCCCTGTATGTGCAGGTGATTCCTTCGTTGGCGAGCCACTGCTGGCCAACGAAGGTTTGCATAACACCGGAGTTGCAACCGATGGTAAGGCCCTGGAGCGCTTGGGGGTCACCCTTGGCCAGGTCGTCGCGATCGGGCTTGGCGTAGATGTAGTAGCGCTTGGCGCCCTCGGGGTTCGAGGAGAAGAGCAGCTTTTGGGCGCGTTCCTCGGAGTAGGAGATGTTGGGCATGAGGTCGATCTCGCCTGCCTCGAGCATGTCCATAAGCTCGGTGAAGGTGCCGGAGACGTATTCGTATTGCCAGCCCGGCGTGTAGTATGACAGCGTCTGCAGGTAGTCATAACCCCAGCCCGAGAGACGCTCGCCGGGGGTGCCGTCCTGGAAGCCTTCGTTGTTGATAAGCCAGCCAACGCGGACCGTCTTGACCTGCTGGTCAGAGTCGGCAGCAAAGGCGGGGACGGGTATGACGGCGCTCAGTACGGCGAACGCAGCAAGCGCGACGGCCAGGGTGCGATATATAACTGAACGAAGGACAGCGGAAGCTCTCACGTGCAATCCTAACGAATCGAGACAATACCGCATAAGGATACCAGCTCAGCCTGCCCAGTCGGCCGCCGCACCGCTAAACGGTCCCGTCCGGCAGTTGGGGACAGTCCCTTTCTGCCGGCACAAAAGGAACGTCCCTAACTGCCGGTTGCCTAACTGCCGGTTGTGGGACAATACCGAGCAAACGTGATTGGGCGTCTGGGGAAAAGGGGTCGCGATGAAAAAGCTGAGGACGCTTGCCGATGTTTTGCGCCAGGCCGGTTTCGTGCGTATCACGGGCCTGTTCCTCGTCTTCTATCTGCTGTGCTCGACGGCTGTCTGGCTGTCCGAGCCCACGACCCTTACGTTTGGCGATGGTCTCTGGTTTAGCTTTGAGACCGTCTCGACCATCGGCTTTGGCGATATCCCGGCCGAAACGCCGGTCGCCCGTGCTATTACCGTCGTCCTGAGCGTCATCAGCATCTTCTACATTGCCATGCTCACGGGTGTGGCGGTGAACTACTGCAATACGCTCATCAAGCTGCGCCAAAAGGACACCATGGCGCGCTTTATGGACGATCTGGAGCATTTGGAAGAGCTCGATCGTGACGAGCTCGCCGACCTGTCGCGCCGTGTGCGCGAATATCGCCGACGCCAACGCTAGAACGGGCGCCGCGCGTCACGACGAGGGGGGACTGAATATGAATATCACGGTATACCTGGGCGCCAGCGTCGGCAATGACCCGGCGTTTCTGCCTGCGGTGCAAGAGCTGGGCAACTGGATTGGCTCCAACGGGCACGCGCTGGTATACGGCGGGTCCAAATCGGGCCTGATGGGCGCGCTCGCCGATAGCGTACTCGAGGCAGGTGGACACGTGACGGGCGTTGAGCCGAGCTTTTTTATAGAGGCCGAGTTTCAGCACGACGGCATCGATGACCTCATCGTGACGAGCGATATGGCCGAGCGCAAAGCCAAGATGATTGAGCTCGGCGATGCGTTCATCGCCTTTCCCGGTGGGACGGGCACGCTCGAGGAGATTGCCGAGGTCATGTCCGCGGTGTCGTTGGGGCACCTGAGTGCTCCGTGCATCCTGTATAACCTTGACGGTTACTACAACGACCTCAAGGCGCTGCTCGGGCGCATGATTGATAAAGGGCTTTCGAGCCCGAGGCGCCAGCACGGCATCTACTTTGCCGGCGATTTGCGCGAGATTGTCTCGATTATCAACGGATAAGTCTTGAGCCTGCCCCACTATGACTCCCAATGGTGCCGTTTGTGGCGCAGATGGTTGGCTTGTCTGGGCAACGCTCGCTCTACAATAAAACGTAACTATGTCGACTTTGACCGCGGGAGGACCCGATGGACAACCTTGCCAAACCCACAAACCGCGCGCTGTTTTTAGTTAGCGTTGCCGTGACCGGTGCGTTCGCAGGTGCCGCGGTCTGGCTGTTCTTTTTTGCGATGGAGCACGGTATCGACTATCTGTGGACCGAGATCCCCCACATGCTGGGCGCGGCGTCGCCCGAACTCGCCAGCGGCCCGTTCGGTTTTCTGCCGTATCCGTTTTTTGTCTGCCTGCTGGGCGGCCTGCTGATCGGTCTGTACGAAAAGCTTACGGGCACCAAGACCGACGACCTCAACCAGGTGATGGCTAAGGTTAAGCAAGACGGGCGCTACCCGTACGACAACCTGGGCAAACTTTCGCTCGCGGCATTGCTGCCGCTGCTGTTTGGCGGAAGTATTGGACCGGAGGCCGGCCTGACTGGCGTTATCGCGGGTCTGTGCAGCTGGGTCGGCGATCGCATGCGCCGCTTTGGCGCCGAGTTCAGGGAGCTCACGCTGTTGGGCACCCAGGCCGCGCTGACGGCGCTCTTTACCGCGCCCGTCTTTGGCTTTGTGGCGCCGCTCGCCGGTAGCGCCGACGGCCAGGGTGCTAATGACGATGAGTCCGCGTCCGGCGAGATCACCATCAAGCTGCCCAAGGCACAGAAGACTGTGGTCTACGGTATTGCGATTGCCGGCGGCCTGGGCACCTATCTGCTGCTCGGCCAGCTTATGGGCGGCGGCATGGGCATGCCCAGGTTCGAGTCCGCCGAGGTGGGCAACCTGGAGCTTACCTGGCTCATCCCTCTGTCGCTGATCGGAACAATTTGCGGCTGGCTGTACTTTGTCTCGGAGCACGCGAGCGAGGCGCTGTCCCATGCAATAGGGGAGCGTCCTGTCGTCAAGGCCATGCTGGCTGGTCTGGCGCTCGCCATCTGCGGCACGGTCTTGCCCTACACCATGTTTGCCGGCGAGACCCAGGCCGATGTACTTATGGAGACCTACCTCACCATTCCCGCCGGCGTGCTTATCGCGACCGGTCTTGTTAAGGCCATGTTGACGCCCGCCCTCATCAACCTTGGTTGGCGCGGCGGCCACTTCTTCCCCGTTATCTTCTCGGGCGTAAGCCTGGGCTATGGCTTTGCCATCCTCACCGGCGCAGATCCGGTCTTTTGCGTCGCCGTCTGCACGGCATCGACGATGGGCGCCGTCATGCGCCAGCCTGTCATGGTTGTGGGCCTGCTGCTTATGTGTTTCCCACTCAAGGGTATCGTCTGCATGATCATCGCCGCAGCCATCGCCGCCGGCATTCCGCTGCCCAAGCCGCTGCGCAAGTAGCGCGGCAGCGCGCAGTCAGTACAAACATCTCAAGTCCGGTGCGGGCGCTGTGTCACGGATTTGCGGGTGGACTGGATTTCGTTCGGTATCGGCGCTACTTCCAAATTGCAAGCGCGGCGGTGCCCAGTACGATGAGGACGAGACCGATGGCGCTGCGGCGGGAGAGTTTTTCGTTGAATGCCAGGCGCGCAAATAGCACCGATACGACAATCGATAGTTTGTCGATCTGCACCACGACACTCACCTGGCCTGCAGCGATGGCATAGTAATAGAGCAGCCACGATGCTCCAGTCGCGATGCCCGATGTTACGAGAAATGTGAGTTCGCGCCGGTCAACGTGCGCGACCTGCTCCAGTTTTCCCTTGGCTGCCACGATTGCCCATGCCATAACCAGTACCACGCAGGTGCGGATTGCCGTGGCCAGGTTTGAGTCGACGCCTTCGATGCCGATCTTGGCGAGGACGGAGGTGAGTGCCGCGAACACGGCGGCGCCGAAGGCGTAAACGAGCCAGGTTCGGTCTTGCTGCTGCTCGGGTTCGGCGGACTGCTTCTTCTCGATCATTAAAAACGTGCCGAGGGTGATGACAGCGGTTCCCACGAGCTTAACCGCAAGGTTGCTCGTCTCGTCAAAAAGCGCGATGGCGACCAGCGCGGCGAGCACGGTGCTCATCTTGTCGACCGGTACGACCTTATTGACATTTCCGATGCTCAACGCCTTAAAGTAACAGATCCACGAAGCACCGGTAGCGAGTCCCGAGAGGACGAGAAAGAGCCAGGATCTGGGTTCGATGCTGCCAATGGTTCCAATGGATCCAGAAATGCCCGCCATTGCCCAGGCGAAAACGAGCACCACGCAGGTGCGAATGGCCGTCGCGACATCGGAGTCGGTCTGCTTGATGCCGCATTTGGCCAAGATGGATGTGATGCCGGCAAAGAATGCTGATGCAAATGCTGCGACAACCCACGACACGGGTGCGGTGCCTCCTTGGATAATGGGTTTATCCTGCGAGTTTTATGGACATGAGGATACCGCCCCACCATGAAGGTTTGATATGGCCGCGGCGAGACGGGGGCCATGTTCCGGGGAGCCATTTGGTGAAGGCTCGAATTGTCGATATGCTGTCGACTTCTCTTTGGTTTCCAAGATCTAAACGGCATGCTTCGAAGGGCGGCGGCGTTGTTGCTGCTTCGTCTTATCTAGTAAATGAGGTGGGGTGCCGCCCAAGTCCTTTAGCTGTCGATTACAGATCGCGTGCTCGATAAACCTTGGTGCTGACGGCGCAGCTGATTGCACATAGCGCGAGGGCAAGTGCGGCGATGCCTGCACACAGACGGCCCAGAACGGCAGGATCGGGATTCGCTCCGGCAATCGACATGAGCCAGTTGCTGATGGGGTTGGAGGAGCTCAGCGTGGCCATGGCAAGGCATCCGAGCATGGCAAACAGGCCAACGGATAGGCGCAGCGCCTCCATGTGTCCAAAGCGAAAGAACAGCGGCTGCGCCAAAAACACCATCATGAGGGAGATGAGCATTGATGCTGCTGAGGCGATTGCGATTTCAAAGACCGTCTGTCCCGTCGAAGGAATGCCCGCGCTGTTGAAGAGCGGGATGGAGGCGATGCTCAAAAGCGTAGCTGCACATGCCATGACGGCGGAGAAGACAATAACGCTCAGGTAGCGTGCGCGGATGATGTCTTTGCGCGAGAAGGGCAGCGTTGCCCGGTAGCGCTCCCAACCGTTTTGATTGTCGAAACCGGCCAGTGAGTTCATGACTATGATGGGCGACATGGCACTGACGGCGCAGGCGCCAGCGCTCATGCCGGAATCGCCGTCCGATGCGTTGACAAGGGTCAGCACGACGAATATGAACAAGCCGACACCCGCAATGCTTGGGGCAAGCGAGCGAACGATGGCGAGCTCGGACATAAAGGCGCGTTTCATTTCGAAGCCCCTTTCAGCGTGAGGCGAAGATAGTCATCAATGGTTGCCCGATCGCAGGGAATCTCGGGAAAGGCCTCGAGCGCTTCGCGACGGTTGGGCACGAGCACGTCCACGCTATAGGCGTGGCGGGCGGCACGGGGGCCTTCGACGCAAGCCATAAGCTCGGCGGCCTGTGCTTGGGTGCAGTGGGCGATGCCGGCGCGGTCGGTAATGTCCTCGCGCGGCAGGTTAAAAATAATCGAGCCATTTTCGATGCAGATGACGCGATCAGCGGTGCGATCGAGGTCGGACGTAATGTGGCTCGAGAGTAACACGCTGTGCTGGCCGTCGGCGACAAAGGCAAGCAGCTCATCAAGCAGCTCCTCGCGTGCCATGGGATCGAGGCCCGCGGTGGCTTCGTCCAAAACGAGCAGCTTGGCCTCGTGGCTGAGCGCGCAGGCAAGCTGCAGCTTCATGCCCATGCCGCGGGAGAGGTCCTTGACCTTTGTCTTGGGATCAAGGCCAAATCGGTCGATGAGGCTGGCGAAAGTGTCGTGGCTCCAGGTGGGGTATGCCGGGCTTACGAGTGCCTCGACTTCGGTCACCTTGAGTGTGGAAGGGAAAGGACACGTGTCCAGCACGAGGCCGACACGAGTGCGCAAACAGCGCTGCGCTTCATCGGGCGCGTCGGCGCCACAGCGCTGCCCAAACAGGTACACCTCGCCTGCATCGAGCTTTATAAGCCCGAGAGCAGCTCGAATCGTCGTTGTTTTGCCAGCACCGTTGGCACCAACAAAGCCGACGATCTGGCCAGGCTCCACGGCAAGCGTGACGTCGCGCAGCGAAAAGCGGTCGCTTACAGCGCGTGAGATGCCTTTGAGTTCTAAAAGGTTTTGCATGGTATAGCCTTTCTTGCAGATGGCTACTGCATGGTTTCGGGAGCTACGAGGTCGAGCATCTCGTGCAGCTTGTCGCGCGTGACGCCCAGGGCTTCGGCTTGGCTCGCCGCTTTCGCAAGTAGCTCTTCGATATGGCAGAGCTGGTTTTCGCGCAAAAGCTCCTGGTTGCCCTCGGCGACAAAGCAGCCCTTGCCCTGCACGGTGCAGATAAGCCCGAGCTGCTCCAGGTCGGCGTAGGCGCGCTTGGTGGTGATGACGCTCACCCCAAGATCGCTCGCGAGTGCACGGATACTGGGGAGTTTGGCTCCCGCAGCGAGCGTGCCCGATAAGATCTGAGCTTTGACTTGCGAGGTTATCTGCTCGTAGATGGGCTTGTCGCTCGAATTGGATAGGATGATGTCCGCAGCGGCTCCTTAGCTGTTGGGCTACACGTGTATATAACCGGTAAGCACAGTATATATACACTATGCACAGTTATGCAAGAGCTAAATGTGGAATAGACCATCGGCGCCGCGCTTGCTCCAAAACAATCTCAATCTGTAACATCTGGGTCCGTTTTGGGTCGCCTTCTGTTACAGATTGAGATGCTATTTGCCCACCTGCCTATTTGTCTCAATCTGTAACAGTAAGAGCCGATTTGCGCGGCTAGATGTTACAGAGCGAGACATTGGCTGCCTGCCTTTCCGTTTATCTCGATTTGTAACAGCTAGACCCAATTTGGGCGGTCAGGTGTTAGAGATTGAGATTGTGTCGGCAGGCAAGTTTGTTTGTCTCAATCTGTAACACCTGGGTCCGTTTTTGGTCTCCTGCTGGTACAGATTGAGACAGTCTGCTGCAGAATACTTCCGATAACTAGCCGTTCTGGTTCTGACTGATGAATTTGTCCTGATAGGCGCTCTAAAACGGGATTTCGCGGCTACAATAATGCGGTTACAACGATGTAGTGCACTCAATGCAAGAAAGGATCCGCATGGCAAGCCTGTCGGATGAAATCTCGTCGCGCCGCACATTCGCGATCATCAGCCACCCGGACGCCGGTAAGACCACGCTTACCGAGAAGCTGCTGCTCTATACCGGCAGCATCCAGACCGCCGGCTCGGTCAAGGGCAAGAGCTCGGCCAAGCATGCCGTTTCGGACTGGATGGACATCGAGAAGGAGCGCGGCATTTCCGTTACCTCCTCGGTGCTGCAGTTCACCTACAACGGCGCCTGCGTCAACATCCTCGATACCCCCGGCCACCAGGACTTCTCGGAGGATACCTACCGTACCCTTATGGCCGCCGACGCCGCGGTCATGGTCATCGACGGCGCCAAGGGCGTCGAGGCCCAGACCAAAAAGCTCTTTAAGGTCTGCACGCTGCGCCACATTCCCATCTTTACCTTTGTGAACAAGCTCGACCACGAGGCTCGCGATCCGTTTGAGCTCATGGAAGAGATCGAGAACGTCCTGGGCATTAATACGTATCCCATGAACTGGCCGATCGGCAGCGGCCGCAACTTCCGCGGCGTGTTCGATCGCCAGACTCGTCACGTCATTGCCTTTGAGGGCGACGGCCACGCTAACGCCACCAAGAAGGTCGCCGAGGTCGAGGCCGAGCTGGGCGATCCTTCCATGGACGAGCTCATTGGCGAGGAAAACCATAAGAACCTGATGGACGATATCGAGCTGCTCGATGGCGCCGGCGACGAGCTCGACTTGGATGCCGTGGCCTGCGGCAAGCTGAGCCCGGCGTTCTTTGGCTCGGCGCTCACCAACTTTGGCGTGGAGCCCTTCCTCAAGGAGTTTCTGCGTCTGGCCCCGACGCCGCGCGCCTATACCGATACGCTCACCAGCGAGCCGGTCGATCCCTGCCGCGACGACTTTAGCGGCTTTGTGTTTAAGATCCAGGCCAACATGGACAAGAACCACCGTGACCGCATCGCCTTTGTGCGCATTTGCTCGGGCAAGTTCGAGCGCGGCATGGATGCCTTCCACGTGCAGGGCAACCGCAAGCTTAAGCTTGCCACGGGCACGTCGATGATGGCCGATGACCGTGCCATCGTGGACGAGGCGTACGCGGGCGATATCGTGGGCCTGTTCGACCCGGGTATCTTTAGCATCGGCGACACCGTGTGCTCCGGCAAGCGCCACGTGCAGTATCCGCAGATCCCGACGTTTGCCCCCGAGATGTTCGCTCGCATTACGCAGGTCGACACGCTCAAGCGCAAGCAGTTCGTCAAGGGCATGGAGGAGCTTGCCCAGGAGGGCGCCATCCAGATCTTCCGCGAGCTGGGTGCCGGCATGGAGAGCGTCATCGTGGGCGTGGTCGGCGTGCTGCAGTTTGAGGTACTCGAGCGCCGTCTCAAGGCCGAGTACCGTGTTGAGGTTCGTCGCCAGCCGCTGCCCTATACGGACATCCGCTGGATCCAGAACGACCCCGACACCATCGATATCCCGGGCCTTTCGCTCACGCGCGACACGCTGCGCGTCGAGGACATGCGCGGCGGCAAGCTGCTGCTGTTCACGAGCCCGTGGAACGTGGATTGGGCAACCGACCACAACCCCGACCTTATCCTGTCGGAGTTTGGCAACGTAGCCTTTTAACGCATCGGCGCGGTGGTCCTGCGGGGCTGCCGCGCCGTTTGCTTGCCTGATGCCGTGTGAGCGGCTATCATACCCACCGTCGTCTCAAGACCGGGGCGTCCGAGCAGTTCGGGTCCGATATCCTGCTCGTTAAACCTAAAACCAAAGGAGTACATAATGATCAAGAAGGTCATGGAGGACTACAAGGTCCTGTTGCGGAGCATTCCCGCGGCAACGGTTTCGCTGTTTTTCGTGAGCGTCATCATGATGAACCTGCTGGCCAACAAAGAGCTCATCAGCCTGCCGTATCTGGCGCTCGACTGTGGCTTTGTGGTGAGCTGGGTTTCGTTTTTGTGCCAGGACATGATCTGCAAGCGCTTTGGCGCCAAGGCATCCATCAAAATCTCTATCCTTGCGCTGCTGGTCAATCTGGCCGTGAGTCTGTGCTTTTGGGCATGCTCGCTCACGCCCGGCATGTGGGGCGCCTACTACGACACGGGCATGATCGAGGTCAACACTGCCCTTAACGCCACCATCGGCGGCACCTGGTACGTGGTGCTGGGCTCTTCGCTGGCAATGCTCGTTTCTGCCGTGGTTAACTCCACGCTCAACCAGTCGCTCGGTCGTATGCTCAAAAAGAATAACTTTGCGAGCTTTGCCTTCCGCTCCTATGTGTCTACGGGTGTTGGCCAGTTTATCGACAACCTGGTCTTTGCCATTGTGGTAAGCCACACGTTCTTTGGCTGGACCTGGGTGCAGGTCCTTATGTGCTCGCTGACCGGCGCTGTTGCCGAGCTGCTGTGTGAGGTCTTCCTAAGCCCCGTGGGCTACAAGGTCGTGCGCGGCTGGGAGCGCGAGAATGTGGGCTCCGAGTACCTTAAGCGCCACGCAACCGCCTAAGGAGTAAGTATGCGGGTTTTGATCACGGGTGCTTCGGGCGGTATCGGAGCCGCATGCGTGCAGCGCTTTTTGGACGAGGGCCACGAGGTCGTGGGCTTTGATCTGCTGCCGGCGGCGATCGAACACGAGCGCTACCGCCATCTGATTGTTGATGTCCGCGAGCCGGGCTCGTTTCCAGGCGACCTTGAACCCCAAGTGATCGTGAACGTTGCCGGTACGCAGGATTCGGCCGACGATATCGCCGCCAACCTGTGTGGCACCATCAACGTGACCGAGCGCTACGCTTTTGTGGGGGAGGGGCTTGTCGCCAAGCCGGCGCCGGCTATCAAATCCGTGGTCAATGTGGGCTCGGCGAGCGGCCATACGGGTTCGGAGTTTCCCGTCTATGCCGCCAGCAAGGGCGGCGTTATCGCCTACACCAAGAACCTTGCAAACCGCCTGGCACCGCAGGCCATCGCCAACAGTGTGGACCCGGGCGGCGTTATCACGCCGCTCAACCGTTGCGTGATGGAAGACGAACACCTGTGGAACCAGATTATGGAGCTCACGCCGCTTAAGCGCTGGGCCACCGCCCAAGAGATCGCCGAGTGGATCTACTTTGTGGGCGTGACCAATCGGTTTATGACCGGACAGAGTCTGTTGATCGATGGCGGCGAGGCCGGCCGCACGCAATTTATTTGGCCCGAATAGGAAACGCGCCCGATGGAAAGCCGTCGGGCGCGTTTTTGATATATCGATTTTTAGCCGAGGCAAGTCCAGTTGACGGGGGTCGAGCTGTGCTGTTCGAGTAGCCGATTGGCTGCCGAGAAGGGACGCGACCCCATAAAGGCGGGGAGTTCTGCCGTGGCACGGTTGGCCGAAAGCGGCGAGGGGTGCGTGGAGGCCAGACAGAACTTGTCGGTTGCCTTGCCCGCGCCGACTGCGACGAGCTTGCCTTCGACCATCTGCTGGGCAAAGCGACCCCATGCCAAAAAGACTACCGGCTGGGGCAGCTGGCAGCAGCGTTCGATAACGTAGTCGGTGAGCGTGCTCCAGCCCAGTTTGGCGTGCGAGTTCGCGGCATGCTCGCGCACGGTGAGCGTGGTGTTGAGGAGCAGGACGCCCTGTTGTGCCCATGGTGTTAGGTCTCCCGTGGCGGGAATGGGGCAACCCAGATCGGCTTTGAGTTCCTTATAGATGTTGCGCAGGCTCGGCGGCAACTTGGTTTGCGTCGTGGGGACCGAAAACGACAGCCCCATTGCCTGGTTGGGTCCGTGATAGGGATCTTGACCCAAGATGACAACCTTGACCTGGTCGGCCGGCGTGTAGGCGAGGGCATTGAGGATGTCGTCTTGTGCCGGGTAGATGGTCTGCTCGGCACGCAAAAGGGCGATACGCTCGAGCAGCTGGTTCGTAGTGTCACGTACCGGCTGCGGTGCATCGCCCAACCAAGTTGCTATGTTGTGGTCGCGAGTTGCGGTGTCCATGGGGCTCCTTTATGGTAGATGCTCTGTTGGCATCTATTGTAAAGGCGCACCGGTTGCCTTTATGACACGGCTGTATGAAGAACGGGGCCTACGAGACGTGCTCGGGCGCTCCTGCCATACGGGTGTGTCCATGTGCGCGAAGGCGCGGAAGCTCGACGGTTGCCACCATGACGCCGGTTAGGATGAGGGCGGCGCCAAAGAAGGCGATGGGGCTCAGAACCTCGCCGACCAGGAAGAACGAGAAGACGGCAGAGCAGACCGGCTCGAGCGAGAAGGCGAAGCCGGTGGTCTCGGCGGGCACGTGGGGCTGCACGAGTGTTTGGGTGATAAAGCCATAGGCAGAGCAGATGAGTGCGAGTGCGACGACAACGACGATCTCGCTCGGCGTGCCGGGAAGCGTGAAACCGCCAAAGGTGAATGCGGCGATACCCGAGAACAAGCCTCCGAAGCCCAGCTGCCAAACGCCCAGGGCCAGCGGGTCGACATCTTCGACAAAGCGCTTCGCCACAATGATATGGCCGGCATAGACAAAAGCGGAGAGCAGCATGATGAGCGCGCCCGGGTTCAGGCTGGTGAAGTCGGCGCCCGAGAGCAGCAACATACCGCAGGTGACGATGGCGGTGCCGACGAGCACTTTGCGCTCGGGGGCACGACGCAGCAGGGCGGCGTTGGCAAACGGCACGATCACGACCGTCAGGCTCTGCAAAAAGCCGGCGGTGGAGGCGGAGGTGAGGCTGGAGCCCAGGCACATGCAGGTGAGTTCGGTTGCCATAATGGCGCCGATGATGGCAGCGCGGACCATAAGGTCGCGGTTGATGCGGAAAGCGCGCTTGTGGAAGAGCAGCAGGCAAGCCACAAAGGCGATGATGCAGCGCAGCGCAACGATGCTCGTGGCGTTCATACTGTCCATGCCGATCTTCATGAGGGGGTACGAAAAGCCCCATGCGACGGGAACGGAAAATGAGAGCGCGATTGCTTTTTTGCGATCCATGGGACTCCTTTTGTTACAGAACGGTTTCGTAAAAAGGATTCTGCTCCCAGATGTGGATGTAGTAAAGCGAATGTATCTTCAGTATGATTAAGAAATGCTAATGTCATTAGGAAAAGCGCTGGCAAAACGTTTTACGGCTGCATTGATGTGGAGGCACGATGGCATCGCGGTATCAGATTGTTTGTATGGTGGTCGATCGCGGCAGTCTTAAGGGCGCGGCGGACGAGTTGGGCTATACGCAAAGTGCGGTGAGCCAGGCCGTCAAGGCGCTCGAGCGCGAGCTGGGCACCACGCTTATCGAGCGCGGAAAGCAGGGCGTTTCGCTTACGCGCGATGGCAAGCAGTATCTGCCGTACCTGCGCCAGATTGTGACCGCCGAGGCCGAGCTCGAGGGCAAGCGCCAGGAGCTGCTGGGGCTTTCGTCGACCGATATTCGCATCGCGACGTTTACCAACGTGAGCCGTACCGTGCTGCCGCGTGTGATCCGCGACTTTGGTACGCTGCACCCGGGCGTACGCTTTACCCTCAAGCAGGGCGATTACACGCGCAACGCTCAGTGGGTGCACGACGGCGTGGTGGATTTTTGCTTTACGGCGCGCGGGTTTACCGCAGGCCTCGAGAAGCGTGTGGTCTATCACGACGAGTTGGTGGCGCTGCTGCCGGCTGCGCATCCGCTGGCGGCAAAGGAAAAGGTGACGCTCGCCGACCTGGCGTCCGAGCCCTTTGTGCTGCTGGATGAGGGCGAACAGAGCCTGGTGCTCGATGCATTTGCGACACATGGGCTGTCGCCGCACGTGACGAGTGAGGTGACTGACGACTACACCATCATGGCGATGGTGGAGGAGGGCCTAGGCGTGAGCATGCTCTACCGTCGTACTGTGGAGGGCATGCGAGCCGATATTCGTGTGCGACCCATCGTGCATGCTCCCTCGCGCGACGTAGTGGCAGCTTGGCGCAGCTGGGATACCATGCCTATCGCCACGAGGCGCTTTATCGACTATATGAGCTCGCATATTGTCAATTAATGACTGGCGTGGCGTTGAGTGCGGTGTCTAGCGGGCTGTCGCTTTGGCTTGGGTGGCGCGATAGGTGCGTGCCGGGTGGCAAAGTAGTACCGCCACGACCATAAAGAACGCCGTGGTGCCCAGGCTGATGGGGTAGACCATCATGATGTTCGCAAAGGTGCGGAAGTGCGGGAACACGCAGAACACCCAATAGAAGCGGATGCCGCAGACGCAGATCATGGTGATGAGGGCGGGCGTGAGCGAGATACCAAAGCCGCGTAGGTAGCCGGACATGTTTTCGTAGAACATGCTAAAGGCGTACGCCGGGAAGATCGAACACACGCGGATATAGCCGATCGAGACGATGTTGGGATCGCTGTTGAACAGCGACAAGATCTCGCGCCCCAGGCCGACAATAACGATGATCGTGGTGAGTGCAACGATACCGCCTTCGACCAGGCAGACCTTGAGCGTTTTGGTGCAGCGGTCGATCTGGCGGGCACCGTGGTTTTGTCCCACAAAGGTGGTGCAAGCCTGGCTAAAGCTGTTGAGCAGGTTGTAGCATACGTACTCCAAGCTCATAGCGGCGCTCGATGCCGCCATGACCTCGGTGCCCAGGCTGTTGATAGCAGACTGGATGATGATGTTGGCGACGGCAAAGACGGCGCTCTGGATGCCGGCGGGCAGGCCGATCTTGACGATGCGCTTGAGGGCGACGGGGTCGATAGCCAGGTCGCGCGGGGTGACGCGGACGACGGAGTCGGTCTTGAGCAGGCGGATAAAGAGCGTAGCGGCGCTGACGGTGTAGGCGATGGCGGTGGCGATGGCGACGCCCGCGACGCCCCAGTGGAGTACGGGGACAAAGATGAGGTCCAGGCCAATGTTGAGGACGGTGGACACGGCAAGCGCCTGCAGCGGCATGCGGGTGATGCCGACGGAGCGGAAGATCGCGGCCTCAAAGTTGTAAAGCAAGATCGAGGGCATGCTGAGCAAAAAGACGCGTAGGTAGAGCGAAGCGAGCGGCATGGTTTCGGCGGGAACGTTGAGCGCGGCGAGCATGGGCTCGGCAAAGATCTCGCCCAGTGCGATGACGACAAAGCCCACAAGTGCCATAAGAATCGAGGTGTGGACGGCGCGTTTGACCATGTTCTGATCGTTGCGGCCGATAGCGTTGGCGATGACCACGTTGGAGCCAAGCGACATGCCAATAAACAGGTTGAGCATAAGACTGGTAAGCGGAACATTGGAGCCGACCGCCGCCATGGCGAGGGTTCCCTGGTCGCCCGAGAAGTTACCGATGATGACCGTGGCGATGAGGTTCGACAGTTGCTCCAAGATGCTCGTGGCGGCCACAGGGAAGGCGAACAGGGGAACATTGCGCCACAGCGATCCGGTGGTCATGTCAATGTGCTTAGATACGGTGTCAGCCATACGCTCTCAATCTCTAACATGCTCTTTTGTGCTTATTTGCGCAGACGATGATACTCCTAATCGCCTAGTCATTGGGGACGTTCTAAAACGATTACTCATTCAAGAACGTCCCCAATGACTGGGCGGGGAAGGCGTGCGACAATGGTGGGCGTTGTGTTGTTCGCGCTAAGGAGTTGCCATGTTGTTGTGTCCCGTTTGCCATGAGCCGCTGGTGGATGACGAACGCGGTGCTGCATGCGCGGGCGGACACCGGTTTGACCGTGCGCGCGAGGGCTATCTATATCTATTGCGCTCGTCCAAGAGCGGCGACTCCATGGGCGATCCCAAGTCACAGGCGCGCAGCCGTCGTGACTTTCTGAACCGTGGATACTACGCGCCGTTGCGCGATGCGATGGTCGAGCTGGTGCGCAAGCAGGTGTCTGGGCGTGCTGCGTCTACGAGCGGTCCCATGACGCTGCTCGATATTTGCTGCGGCGAGGGCTATTACACCAGCGCCATGGGCGCGGTGCCGGGCGTGGATGCTTACGGTTTCGACCTGGGCAAAGAGATGGTGCGCCTTGCCGCCAAGCGCGACGATGCGACCTATTTCGTAGCCAACATGAAGGACATCCCTGTGGCCGATGGCGCCTTCGATATGGTGACCGAGCTCTTCGCTCCCTTTAACGAGCGCGAGTTTGCCCGCGTGCTGGCGCCGGAGGGCTCGCTCTACACCGTGGTGCCGGGTGCCCGTCATCTGTTTGGGCTTAAGGAAGTGCTCTACGATACGCCGTACCTTAACGACGAGAAGCTGCCGAAGACTACCGAGCTCGAGTTGGTCGGAACGCAGCGGGTATCTGCGAATATTACGCTCCAGACCCAGGCCGACATCGAGGCGGTGTTCCAGATGACGCCGTACTACTACCGCACGCGCCCTGCCGACAAAGAGCGCTTGGCAAACCTGGATACCCTTCAAACCGACATCGACTTCATCATCGCCGAGTACCGCCACAGCTAACAACCTGCCAAAAAGGGACAGGTTTGTTTTGGTAGGTTTTGTCTGGGCAAACGTAAAGGGCCGACCGCGGAGATGCGCGATCGGCCCTTTTTAGTTGCTTGGCTGCAGAGGTTATGAGAAGCGAGCGCTTACAGGCGGTCCTTGTTCTCGGCCTTAACGGCGTGTGCCTGCTGAACAAAGAACAGGTCGTAGACCACGATGACAAAGGCGACGATATTGACGGAGCTGCCGCCGAGCGCGGGAAGCGTGAGCGCGGCCTGCGCAATCGTGGCGATTGCGGCAACGATGCCGAGCTTAAACGCACCATCCACCTGCGAAGGCTTGTTGGCGCCCTTGATGCCCGCAACGCCCGCGGCGAGATCGATGAGGCCCTTGGCGACCAGCACGACCGCGGCGAGCATGGCGTTCGACCCGTACGTGGAATCGAGGTTGCCGGTCGCGATGCCGACGCCGGCGATGACGAGGCTGGCGATGCCCAAAACAAAGTAGACGAGGGCAAGGATTTTGAGAGTCTTGCGAGCGGAACTCATGGCTGGTCCTTTCGATACGAGTACGTCAATCTGACGTACCCCATGTGCTGCACATATGGTGAAGCACATTGTAGTTCAACGCGGCGATGCATGCGCCTGAAAGCGCTTTGACCCCGCGCAGCCCACCCCAACCTTTCAAAAAGGAAAGCTGGACGTAAGCCAAATCGATGGCAGCCCATGTGCGGCGCTGCGATGATGAGGCCGTAACAAGGAGCTGGTCTCAAGGAGGAGTCATGATGTACGGAGCAGGGCAAGTGCGTGAGCCGCGGTCGTTGGGAAGGCGCATGGGTGATTCTGTGATCGCTGCCGTGTGCACGGGATTGATGGCGGTGCTTTGCATTGGGATGCTGTGGGCCATGTCGCATGTGGGACAATAGCGGACGGTTGGGTGCTGGCATGAACGGCGCTCACGTATTCGTTTAGCTTGTTAAGGAGTACCCATGGGTGTCGTCGATCCCTTTTCTGTTGCTCGGGCCGCGGGGCTTGAGCTGACCGGGAAGTCCGAGGGCCTCACGCTCACCGACGGCACGATGGAGCTGCGTGCCGATTTTGACCGCATGCTTCCGCGGCTCAAGCAGGGCCGTCTGCAGCAAGAGCTGCTGGTAAAGGCTGCGCGCGCAAAAGGCATCGAGAGCCCATGGGCGATTGACGCCACGGCAGGCTTTGGCGAGGATTCGCTGCTGCTGGCGGCCGCGGGCTTTACCGTCGATCTGTATGAGCAGGATTGCGTGATCGCGGCGCTGCTTCAGGATGCCCTGGATCGCGCGGCAGATGATCCGGCGCTTGCGGCTGCCGTGTCACGCATGCGCTTACATGCGGGCGAGGACAGTATTGCCGGCCTTCGCCATGCAGCTGAGTTGATCGGGCAGGGCGAGCTCGCGGCTCCCGACGTGGTGTATCTGGACCCCATGTTTCCCGAGCGCACCAAGAGCGCGGCGGTGAAAAAGAAGTTCCAACTCTTGCACCATCTGGAGCAGCCGTGTGCCGATGAGGAGGCGCTGGTCGAAGCCGCGCTTGCGGTGCGGCCGCGCAAGGTCGTTATCAAACGGCCGGTGAAGGGGCCACTGCTTGCCGGCGTTAAGCCGAGCTATCAGCTTGCGGGCAAGGCCGTTCGCTACGATGTTTTGGTGCCGCCGCGCCCGTAGCTTACGTACGATGGTTGACGCTCCATCGGTGCCGTGTCGATGCGGGGCCTATTTCCAAGGGTGCGACGTCAGGTGCCAGCCGCCGCAGTATTCGCATTTGTAGCAGGCCAGCCCGCGGCGTCCGCGGTTTTCGCAGTCGGCCATAACGGCCTCGGCCTCGGCACGCGTGTCGTAACGGTTTTTGCGCTCGCACGACTTGTAGCGCCAAGCTTCATCGCGCTCGGCGTCCAGGGCGTCGCGGCGCTCGTCCTCGCGTGCAAACAGGTCGCTCATATCGCCGCCGGTGGCAGCGCCTAAAAACTCGCTTTTGGCCTTTGACCAGGCGGCTCGCTTTTTGCTTCCCATCTGCTTCGCGCCCTTCTCAAAACGTTGGTATCATTGCTCAATCAAAGTGATACCAATAAACGTGAGGTCGCCGCGTGATGATCAGAAAAACCCTCGATACCGACACTCCCGCCGTCATGGCTATCTATGACGTGGCCCGCGCCTTTATGCGCGCGCATGGCAACGCCACGCAGTGGCCCGAGGGCACGCCTTCGGCCGAGCAACTGGCTGCCGATATTGCCGCTGGTGGCAGTTATGTGTGCGAAGTCGACGGTCGCGTGGTGGCGACGTTTGCCTTTTTACCGGGTCCGGACGAGTGCTATGACGTCATTGAGGACGGTCAATGGCGCAGCGACACTCCGTACGCCGTGCTGCACCGTGTGGCGTCCGATGGCACCGCGCACGGCATCGCGGCTGCGATGTTTGCCTTTGCCAAGGAGCGCGCCAACCACCTGCGTATCGACACGCATCAGGATAACCTGCCCATGCAAGGCGCGAGTATTAAGGCGGGGTTTAAGCGCGCCGGTATCGTATATGTGTCGGACGGTACGCCGCGCGTCGCGTTTGATTGGCTGCGCGAGGCATAAAGGCCGAGTCACATACCAGCGTTTCACCGAAATGAAAATGGCCCCGAGTGGGGCCATTTTTGGTAAAACGCGTTGTTGTGGGGCTCGCGTTGTTATCGCCCCAGATGAGCCCGGGCAGACAAAATGGGGAGGTGCCGGCTTTCGCAAGGCGCGAACCTACGAAAATCGCCGCGCGGCAACGCGGGGCGATGAGCTCGGTCGGGGGATAGGGCCCGCTTCGCCCGCCGGCCCGTAAATTGTATCATCCAGTGTGGAGCGTGAACGCCCGTTGCCGCGTGCGATGGGCTCGTAATAAGAGGAGAGCCATGTCGAAGCAAGCGGTCGTTGGAATCTTGGCGCATGTCGATGCCGGCAAGACCACGTTGGCCGAGGCCATGCTGTTCAACGCGGGTCGCATTCGCAAGCGCGGCCGCGTGGACGATGGCGATTCGCATTTGGATACGAACGAGATCGAGCGCGAGCGTGGCATTACGATTTTCTCGTCGCAGGCCGTGCTCGACCACGGTGATACCCACGTCATGCTCGTGGATGCGCCCGGCCACGTCGATTTTTCGGCCGAGGCTGAGCGCACGTTGCGCGCCCTGGACTACGCGATTTTGGTTGTGGGTGCCAACGATGGCGTGCAGGGGCATACCGAAACCCTGTGGCGCCTGCTTGCGCGCTATGACATCCCGACGTTCATCTTTATCAACAAAATCGATTTGGAGAATCCCGGCCGCGATGTTTTGCTGGCACAGCTCGGGCAGCGTCTTTCCGAAGGCTGCCTGGATGCCAACGAACTGCTGGCGGGCGGCGCCGTTCAGGAGGACGCTGCTGCGTTGGACGAG
>UROO01000005.1 GCA_900549555.1 uncultured Collinsella sp.
TCTACACCCTAGAGTTCGTCGGCAGCGTCAGATGTGTATAAGAGACAGTCGCCATACTCTGCGGCGCACTCGGGGCACATGGGAAAGCGATCCATCGAGGTAGCCGCTCGGTCATAGGGCAGCGAGCGAATGATGGTAAAGCGCGGTCCACAGTTGGTGCAGTTGATAAAGGGGTAGTGAAAGCGTCGGTCGGCGGGGTCGAATAGCTCGCGCAGGCAGTCGTCGCACGTGGCGATGTCGGGCGAGATGAGCGTCGTGTGGGCGGTTTGATCCTGCGACGCCACAATGCGAAAGCCCCGCTCGTTAGCGGCGTCCCAGTTGCCGGGTGCTAGGTCCACAACCTCGACATGCTCCATGCGAGACGCCGCAGGCGCATGCTCGGAAAGCGCGTCGACAAATTCGTCGAGTGCTTCGCCAGGAGCGTGCGCCTCGATATGCACGCCATCGCCCGCGTTAAGTACCCAGCCGCAAATGCCGTGCGCCATGGCCTCGCGATACACAAACGGTCGCATGCCGACACCCTGCACAATGCCCGTTACATGGATATGCGCATGTCGCATGCGACCCTCCTTCGTTGAAATGTGTGCTGTTACAGCCCCAGGCTCTGCTCGGTGGCGGCGCAGGTGAGCTCGCCGTGTTTAACGCCGCGCAGGCCCAGCAGACGGTCAGCCAGCTCGTAGACACGCTCGCCGCGACCCTTAAGTGCCAGAATCTCCAAACAGTTGTGGTGATCCAGATGCACGTGCATGGTCGATACGATCTCGTCGGTGTAGTCGTGCTGCACCTCGTCCAGGCGACGTGTCAGGTCGCCGGTGTGATGATCGTAAATCATGGTGAGCGACCCGATGACCTGCTCGTCGGGCGTTCGCATCTGCTCCTTGGCAATCGAGGCGCGAATCAGGTCGCGTACAGCCTCGGAGCGGTTGGCCACGTCGCCGCGGCGCGCGATCTGCTCGTCAAAGCGGCGCAGCAGGTCGTCGGGCGCGGTGACCGAAAAACGGACCAGCTCTGAGGCGGAGCCGCTGCAACGGCAGCCCGCGTCGCCGGTCGGCCCGTGCGAATGCTCGTGCCCGCAGGTGTGCTCGTGCTCGGCCACGCTACACCAGCTTTACGGAGCCAACGGAGTTGTGGTCGGCCTCGATGGCCTCCTCATAGCCCTCGAGTGCGTCGTGCGCCTCGTGGAGCGCCGCCATGGCGGCCTCGAGCTTGGCACCAATGCGCTCCATATCAAAGTTCTCGGTTGCATGCAGCAGCTGATGGCTCCACTCGTGGGCGAGCTCGATCGTGTCGTCGACCTGCTTGACGCTCATGGCAAGCTGGCTCATGTTCATTCCGACGTCATGCATGGGAAATCTCCTTTTGTACGGGCCTATTCAGTGGTTCAGATTCTACTACGCCCGCTTTGCGCATCGCCGCATAAGAAAACGGGTGCGAGTCCGTCTGACCCGCACCCGTTCACTGGGGGCTGTTTGTGATTACCATACTATCCGTGGTCGCGGGCGCAGCACCCGGCTCTCCGGTGAGCGGCGCAAAACCGCTCATGGACGGCAGCACATGACCGGCGTATTACAGGTGCTTCTCAAGCAGCGCCTGCAGCCTGGCCTTGGGCAGCGCGCCAACGGAGCGGTCGATTTCCTCGCCGTTCTTAAAGACAACCAGCGTGGGGATGCTCATAACGCCAAACTTCATGGCCAGGTCCTGATTGTCGTCGACGTTGCATTTGGCGACGGCGAGTTTGCCGGCCAGCTCGTCGGCCACTTCGTCAACAATGGGCGAGAGCGAGCGGCAGGGACCGCACCACGGTGCCCAAAAATCAACCAGCACGGGAAGGCTGCCGTTAACGACGGAATCGAAGTTCTCGGGGGTAATCTGCTTAATGTCAGCCATGGTGACCTCCATAGTGCGACGCGGCTCGGCCGCGTAAAACTCAGTACGACCGTGCTTATACCCAACGGCCCGTAATGCAACCACTCGCAGGCGGCTCTTTTATATAATGGTGGGCACGCAAACGATTGGAGAGCGCATGCCCACGTCACAAAGCCAGAAAAAAGAAGCCATCGCCCAGGCGACCGAGCAGGAGCTCGCATCGCTCGCGGGCCGCGGCGTGCGTATCGCAGGAAATGCGTGCTCGCCGATTGTGCTG
This sequence comes from uncultured Collinsella sp., assembly GCA_900549555.1. GTDB lineage: Bacteria > Actinomycetota > Coriobacteriia > Coriobacteriales > Coriobacteriaceae > Collinsella. Next base: position 2,144 of record UROO01000005.1, read on the forward strand.
GTAAAAGGTGATTTAGACGATGCCGAGCGTGCGGGCGGCGAGCTGGCTGCCGGTCCGGACGGTGCTGCGCTGCGCAAAGCGCTCGGCGCCATCGGCTACGCGCCAGAGGATTTTTGCGTGCTGGCAAGTGTTGCCGGCGCGGGCGATGGGGCGGTTGCGACAGGCGAGGGCCTGCCGTGCGAGCTGTTCCGCGAGGCGCTCGAGGCCTTGGACCCCGAGGCGGTCCTGCTGTTAGACGATCGCGCGGCCGATACCATGCGCGAGACCTATGCCGACATGCTCGTGGCAATCGACGACTTCGATACCGCCATGCTCAAGCCTGGCTTGGTCGCCCATGTGCAGGGTCGTCGCGTGCTCGCGCTCGACGGTTTTGAGGCGGCGCTCACTGACAAAGCCGCCAAACAGCGCATGTGGGCATACATCAAGCAGCTGACCCCGGCAGCCGCGCCGCTGTAGCGGACCGGAGCCGGTAAGGCGGCCCTGACGGGTCGAGCGCGGCGCCGACTTGTCGCGCCCTTACATCACGGCGCGAAGCTCAAACCGGTCGCCGTTGATGCGAAACTGGCAGTTGCCGTTCATGCGTTCGACGGCAAGCTTAATGCTCTTGGTTCCAAAGCCGTGTCCGGTGTGCCCGGCTACGGGCATGCCGTCGACCATGCGCGGCGGGCGCCCAAACGTGTTGGAGACCAAAAGGAGCAGTTGCCCGTCCTCGCAACGCAGGTCCAGATCGACAAATCGCTTGCCCTGGGGAGCGGCGCTTGCGGCGACGATGGCGTTGTCCAGGGCGTTTGAGAGCACGCTAAACAGATCGACGTCGGCTACATGGACGCTCTCGGGCACGGCAGCGCGCAAATCGGCGGTGATGCCGTTTCGGTTGATATCGGAGCTAAATGACGAAAGCACGATATTGACCGTGTCGTTGGCGCAGTAGCGGCGCACGGCGGTGCGGTCGTTCGTCTCGCAGAGCTCGTCGATGCGCTCGAGTGCCTCGTCGATGCGGCCCTCCTCGATCAAAGCCGCAAGGCCGCGCAGGAAGTGCCGCATGTCATGGCGGAGGACCGAAAGCTCACGTCCAGATTGGCGCCAGGCCTCGAGTTCCTTGATGGCCGCGCTGTCGCGGGTGGCAAGCATCCAGCGCTCGCGCTCGGCGGTTTCCTTTGCCTCGTATTCGCGCAGATACACAGCAAGAAACATGAGGTAGAACGCGCAAAGCGCAAACGCCAAAAACTCAACCGTCACCACGGAGCCCGAGTGGAAGAGCGTGGTGTAGACGTTGGTGGCGTAGTCAAAGATGTAATAGACAAGCGGCAGGATGAGCAGAATCTCGAGCTCGGTAGGGCTTTTGACCGCCAAGCGCGGACCGATGTCGCTTGCCCAATGCAGTAGGATCGCAAAGACGACGGCCGTGGTGATAATGCGTGCCACGTAGTACGCGATTTGCGAGTCGGTGGCGGTGAGCGCGGCGATGCCCATCCAGTTGCTGAACTGGCAGCTCAGATAAGCACTGGTGACGCCCAGCATAACGAGCAGCGGGCTCAGGCGATAGCGTGCGCACAGATAGATGACGAGCGGCAGATGCACGACGAGTGGATATACCTGACGGGCGAAAAGCTCGCCGCCGACGGCATTGGCGAGGCCGAATGCGCATCCGGTTACGGCGCCGACCATCACCAGCTCAAGCACGTGACGCCGGTTGATCTCGATACCGCAGAGCGCCGCCGAGGCAAAAACGCCAAAAAGCAGGGTTGTTGCGTGGTGAATTGCCCAAAGCATCATCTCGACCGTGGGGAGCATTAGCGCCTCCCGCCCTCGAACCGTGCTGCAAAGTAAGCATCCTGGAAACCCTGCTTGCAGCTGCGCGCCAGCGGGATGCAAGCGCCCGAGCGCATGACGATATCCGTACGGTTGAAGTGGTCGATATTGCGCAGGTTGACCTGGTAGCTACGGTGACATTTAAAGAAGCTTGCGTTTTTGGCCAGCTGGTCCTCGATGTTGCGGAACGGCTCGAGCGCCTCGATGTCGCGCCCGTCGCGCAGGTGGAATACCACGTGCTTGTTGCGGGCCTCGGCATATTCGATATCGGACAGGCGCAGGGCATGGTAGCCAAAGGACGTTTTGGTTACGAGCTCGTCGGTCACGGCGGGTCGCATGCTCGAAAGCTCGTCGAGCAGCTGCGCCAGGCGTTCGTACGTTACGGGCTTGAGCAGGTAGTCGAAGGCGCGGACCTCATAGGACTCCAGCGCGAACTCGGGCGATGAGGTGAGGAACACCAGACGCACAGCGGTATCGGATTGGCGCAGCTCCCGCGCGGTGTCCATGCCGTTGACGAGCGGCATGATCATGTCGAGCAGAATGATGTCGGCGCGCGATGCAGCATGGCGGGCCAGCAGGTCCTCGCCGCGCGTGACGAGCGCAACGTCGACTGCCGTGCCCGTCTCGGTCGACCAGCGGTCGATCATCCGGTGCAGTCTATCTAGAAAAGCGACGTCGTCGTCGCAGGCGATAATCTTGAGCATTCGAGCCCCCTTAGTAGTTCGATTTTGCCACATTGGGTGCGCGCCGCCCGCGGAGGCGTGTCCCATTTGCGCCCCAAGGCGTGCAACTCGCGCCAAGCGGCAGGGCGTCAGTTTTGACGACCGCACAATACTCCATGGATACACACGTCAATCGATGCCGGCGGTCGGACGGGGAATCATGCCGGCCGCCGGCGCCAGGCGATAACGAACATTGCGAAAGCATAGGGGTAAGGGGAGCTGTGATGAGGGAGAAAAAGATGGGGATGCGCAGACTTGCTGCTTGCGTGCTGGCTGCAGCGCTGGCGCTTGGGGGCGCGGCGACGACGTTCGCCATGCCTACGGTAGCGGAGGCGTATCCGTCCGCCGCGATCAAACCGACGCACCTGAAAAGCGAGCTTTCGTATGGCGAAAGTGATGTAATCCAACTTTCCGGCGGCAAAGACTATCGGTTTGCCGGCACGGTTGATATCGACCACTATGAGGTCGAGGGCGGCACCAAGGAGAATCCGACCCGCCTATATTTCACCGACAGCTCGTCTCTGGGCGGTCCGCTGACCGTCAAGCGTGACCTTACATATTCGCAGCACCCCCTCTTTGTGCTTAAGGGCGGTTATGTCGAGTTCATCGGTGATTCGGGTGCCTCAACCGAGGTCCGCTGCGATGGAAAGACGTTTTTGAGCGATAGCAACGATTACGAAGCGCGTGGAGGTGTCGATAAGCCGAATACGGGCAAGAGCCTCAACCTTTCCGTGAAAAACCTCAAGCTTGTTTCAAGGACCGATAACAAAGATACCGTTCGGGCAATCACGCTCTATGGAACCATGGGTGCGGGGGAGACGGCCAGCTTCACGAACGTGAATGTCAGCGGTTGGAAATGCTGCAAGAACAACGCATTCAAGGTTGACCAGGGTAATGAAATTTACGAAGCCTCGCCGGCGCCTGTGACTATCAGAGGCAGCCAGGTCGCGGTGGATGCAACGTTTGTCAACTGCACGTTTAAGAATAATAGTGATGACTGCGTCGGCGCCTTGAGCGTGGTCGGGCGGTCGAAGACTCCAAAAGTTACGTTGAACGGCTGCACGTTCGAAAACAACAGTCAGGGAATGATTGCATGCGACGAGATGAAGGTTGAGAGCGGTCATGTGCATGCGGGCAATATCGGCGTCAAAAATGCCATAGTTGCTCTGAATAACTGCAGCATTCGTTCAACAAATAACACGTCATGGAATGGACCCTGCTCTTATATGTTCAAGGTGTGGGATATTCAGTATCAGATGCACATGACGAGTGCCATTGCGGTGGCAAAGGATGCGTCGTGCACCATAAACGGTACGGTTATCGACGATTCGTTCGTGTTCCCCTCTGATTATTTCAACGGTCGTGACATAAGCGGTCAGGACGAGAAACGCTGCGCGGTTTACGCTCTTGGTTCTGTGACGCTCGCCGGCAACACCAAGGTCACTACGGTCAAGGCGAAGGGTGTCGACGCATCCGAAATCGGCAGCTACGGTAAGGTTCATGTCGATAAGTCTTTTACGGGCGAAGCTGCCCTGTCTGTCGACGATTCCAAGTTCGATTCCGAATCCAATAAGCAGCACTATTACTATGAATATGTGAACCTCGGCACGAGCGATCTTTCGCAGGAGGATCTCGCGAGCAGGCTCAAGCTTGCCAACGCTGACCTTGCATACGATGTTACCGATGGCAAGGTCAAGGTCATCCATCGCAAGCACGAGCACGAGTGGACCTATTCCGCCAACAAGGATGGGTACAGCATCGCGGCTACGTGCAACGGACAGTATGAGGCCTCACACTGTGTCTACTCCAGGGACGGCGAGACGATCTCGCTGATGTCGTCCAAGAGCGGCGACCTGAGCTTTATCTACAACGGCAAACAGCGCGACGCCGTGCTTGCTACGACTAAGCCGTCTCAAAAGGACAATGCTGTAGCCCAAGGCAAGGTAAAGATTGTGAGCGCACGCTTTTTCCGTTACGTGGATGAGAATGACGCCGTGGGCATCGAGATGGAAGGGTCGCAGCCGTGCGATGCGGGTACCTATCGCGTGGAGGCGACGGTTGCTATCGAGGGCCAGAATGATGTTACGCTCAAACGCGTGTTCAAGATCAACCCTGCCTCGCTTGCGGAGAAGGGCTCCAACCGCAAGGATCTTTGCAAGGTCGAAATCATTGGCTACGACAAGCTGAAGGATAACGTGAGGTTCAGCAACGGTGACGTGCTCAACGACGTTCCGTCTTATAAGTGGACGGGTGAGGAGATAACGCCTCGCATTAAGGTGACGTATAAGCTTGGTGACGAATGGATTGAGCTTAAAGAGGGCGTCGATTTCGAACGCCTCGCTTGGGGCGAATCGGTTTCGGAGAAAGATCCAGGTGCGTACCGGAGCCAGCTCTGGGGCCTGGGAAACTTCGCATCCTACGAGTCAATTTACTCCTGCAAGTTTTTCTACTGGAGCATCTACGGCACGCAGTTCGAGAATGTTCAGGCCAAGGGCTTTGACGGCACCTATGATGGCAAGGCTCACTCGCCATCGGTGACGGTCGACAACGCCCCCGAGGGCATGCAGATCGAATATAGCGTCGATGGTGGCTTGCTGTACGAAGACCGAATCCCCTCCTATACCAATGTCACGCGCGATGTCTACGACAACGTGTGTGCCGAGACAATTAAGTACCGCATTACCGCACCCGACTACGTGCCGGTGGAGGGCGAGCTTAAGATTAAGATTGCCCCCGCCGATCAGGCCGCTCCCAAGGACGTCAAGACGACGGCCGCGACCGGGCATGCCTTGGCGGATGGCAGCATCGACGGGATTGATAACACCTACGAATGGAAAGCCGAGGCCGCCAGCGACTATCAGTGGATTGCCGAAGGCGAGACGTCGGTTAAGAGCCTCGTCGCTGGCAAATACAGCGTTCGCCTTAAGGCCGACCGTAACCATAACGCCTCCGAGGCCCTGACGGTTGAGGTCAAGGACGGCCCTAAGAAGGCCGACGGTAGCGGTTGGAAGCACGACGACGCCGAACACTGGAACACCTGCACCTGTGGCAAGGAGGACGTTGACCGTGCAAAGCATGACTTTGAGTGGGTCGTCGACCAGGTCGCTACGGCTGATAAGCCCGGTTCCAAGCATGAGCGCTGCAAGACGTGCGGCTACGAGCGCGAGTCTGTCGAGATCCCCGCCTTCGGCATCAAGGGCTACTCGGGCACCTACGATGGCGAGTGGCACAGCGTGACGGTTGATACCGAGACTGTTGCATCTATTAAGTATCGCGAGAGGGGCGAGAAGAAGTGGAGTGACGAGTCTCCGCTCATCTGCGATGCCGGTACCAAGACCGTCGAGTTTGAGGCGACCCTTACGTCTGGGGACATCTGCAAGGGCGAGGTCGAGCTTAAGGTCGATCCCCGTCCGGTGACGGTGAAGCCCAAGGACGCTTCGAAGACGTACGGCGAGGCCGATCCGAACTTTGAACTCGAAGCCGTCAAGGGCTCGATTGTTCAGGGCCACCCGCTCTCCTGGTTCAAGATTCACCGTGAGGCCGGCGAGAACGTGGGCACCTATACGCTGACGATCGAGGAGAGCAAGGTCGGCGACAAATGGGACAAGATCCAGCGGGCGAACTATGCTCCGACGCTCCAGACCGGCACGTTCGAGATCGCCAAGCGCCAGATTGGTGTTGGCTGGACGGTCGGAACGTATACCTATAACGGTGAGCCTCAGGGCCCCAAGGTCGAGCCCACCAATGTCGTCAAGCGTGACGAGGGTAAGGTTTCCTATGAGGTCGAGAACGCGACGGGCATCGATGCCGGTAGCTATCCGGCAAAGGTGACGGGCCTCGCCGGTGACCCCGAGGTCATCAAGAATTACGCCCTTCCTACCGAAAACCTTGAATATACCTACACGATTTATAAGGCCGAGCAGGAGAAACCCCAGGGCCTGAAGGCTACCGCCGAGACCATCCGTGGCAAGTGCGACGGCAAGATTGAGGGCGCGCGCGGCGGCGTCGCCTATCGCCTGTTCCGCACCGAAGCCGGGGACGCCGATGGCGAGACCATGGTTTCCGAAGACGGTAAGATTGAGAATCTTGCCGCTGGCGACTACCAGGTCTGGTATGCCGAGACCGATAATTACATGCCGTCCACGCCTGTGGAAGTGCATATCGGCAAGGGCAAGTACCTGAACGTCACCCTGTCCGAGAAAAATGACGCGTACTCGATAGTGTGGCATAGCCCGAACAGACTGCAGTGGCACGAAAGCGTGGAGTTCTCGGTAAAGATCTCCGATGGCTACTACGCGGGCGACGACTTTGCTGTCAAGGCAAACGGTGTGGTTCTCGAGAAGAACGAGGGCGGAAGGTTCGTCCTGAGCGATGTCGAGGAGAATACCGCCATCACGGTCGAGGGCGTGCACAAGCACGAGGCCGTGAACGATAAGTGGCTCTCCAACGATAATACGCACTGGCACGAGTGCACCTGCGGCGAGAAAATCGACGAGGCCACGCACACCTTTGAGTGGGTTGTCGACAAGACGCCCACGGCAACCGAGGCCGGCTCCAAGCATCAGCAGTGCACGGTCTGTGGGCATGCGTTGCCTGCAGTCGAGATTCCGGTTGCCGCTATCGTTGGCTACTCCGGCGAGTACGACGGTGCGTATCACACGGTCGATGCGACGAGACTGCCCGAGGGCGCGACGGCCCAGTACAGCGCCGATGGCAAGAACTGGTCTCCCGAGGCCCCCAAGATCAAGGACGTCGGCACACTGACTGTTTCCTATAAGGTGATGATCGACGGTGTGAAGGCCGAGGGTGAGGTTACGCTCGAGGTCAAGCCGCGCGCGATTACGGTCACCGCCCAGGACGATTCTAAGACCTACGGCGAGGCTGACCCCGTGTTTACGTGGGATGTCACTTCTGGCAAACTCGTCGCGGGCGAAACGCTTCAGGGCCTCGAGATCGAGCGCGAAGATGACGACAACGTGCGCGAGGGCGGCTATGCTCTGCAGCTGACGCAGCCCGAGGGTGCAAACCCCAACTACAGCATCACGTTCGTCGACGGCATGTTCACCATCAACCAGCGTCTGCTCACTGTGACGTGGGGCACCACCGAGTTCACCTATGACGGCAAGGAGCACTGCCCTGTGGCCACGCTCGGCAATGTTATCGGCAATGATGACCTCGGCGCGACCGTCGAGGGCTCCCAGACCGAGGCCGGCACTTCTTACACGGCGACCCTCGGTGCGCTGACGGGCAAGGCCGCTGGCAACTACGCGCTGCCGACTGAGGGCCTGACGTGCGAGTTCTCCATCAAGAACGCCGCTCAGGACGCGCCGAAGGTCCAGGCCACCGCCGAGACCGTGAGTGGCAAGCGCGACGGCAAGATCACGGGCGTCGACGCCACCATGGAGTGGCGCGCCAAGGGCGCTGCCGAGTACCAGGCCGTGGGCGAGGGCGTGACCGAGCTCAAGGATCTCGCCGCCGGCGTGTACGAGGTGCGCTATCAGGCCAAGGCCAACTACGGCGCGTCTTCCGTCACCGAGGTCACCGTGGCTACCGGTCGCAAGCTCGTCGTGACGCTGCCGAGCAGCCAGGTTGGCTACTCGCTCACCTCGACGGCAACCGAGCTCGACTGGCACGGCTCCGCAAAGCTCGCCATGAGCATCGACAGTGCGTACTTTGCGGGCAAGGACTACGCCGTAAAGGTTGACGGTAAGGCCGTTAAGCTCTCCGACGCCGGCACCTTTGAGCTTAAGGACGTCGAGCACGACGTGAATGTGACGGTCGAGGGCGTGCTTAAGCACGAGCCCGACGGCTCCGGCTGGGCACACGACGCCAAGAACCACTGGCATGTCTGCCGCTGCGGCGAAGTCCTCGACAAGGCCGAGCATACCTTTGAGTGGGTCGTCGATACGCCGGCGACCACCGAGACCAAGGGCAAGAAGCACCAGGAGTGCACCGTCTGCCGTGAGAAGGGCAAGTCCGAGGAGATCGCGATTCTGACACCCGAGATCATCGACGGCAAGGGCCAGACGATGGTGGTCGACGCCGCCAAGGACCTGAGCTTCCGCTCGAGCGCGCCGATCGAGTTCTTCCAGAAGGTGCTGGTCGACGATAGGGAGGTCGCCGCCGAGAACTACGTGCTCACCGAGGGCTCTACGATCGTGACGCTCAAGGCGAGCTTCCTAAAGACGCTCGGCGTGGGCGAACACAAGCTGAGCGTGGTTTCGGCTACGGGCACTGCCGAGACGACCTTCACCGTTGCCGAGGCTGCCAAGCCCGCTCCTGGCCAGACCACCACGACTACGACCACCACGACTACGACTTCCAAGCCTAAGAAGAAGGCTGGCAAGGAGGCGTTGCCTGAGTCCGGCGACAGCGCGTACGTCATGGCTGGTGCCGTGCTCGCTGCCGGTGTGGCAGCTCTGCTGCTGGCGTGGGCCATGAAGCGCAGCGCGTAGTCGCGCGCCAGCTCCCAGCGGGTCCGGATCGAGCGATCCGGACCCGCTTTTGGGGTCTGCCGGAAACCCGGTGGTCAAAAAAGGCCAAATATGAGTACTGCTACCAGTTTGGTGGCAGCCAAATGGCCTCAAAAATCGGTGCCAGCGGCCAAAAGTACATCGATTTTCGTCCTTCAGAGTCGCGATCGGGCTCCAAACAAGGCGATTTTGCTGCTCTGGACTGGAAAATCGCTGCTACTAATTTGGTGACAGTACTCATATTTGGCCTTTTTTGACCACTGCCCCTTGGTCCAAGGCAAAACGGCCGCTCGAATCATGCGGCAGGTCCATTTTCGACTATCCTCAGCTTGCCAGTTCGAAAATGGACCTGCCGCATGATTGAATCTTTATTTCAACTTTACACCTAGGTTTACAGCTGTCTTGTCAGCTGTAAACCTAGGTGTCATACTAGAGCCCCAAGATTCGCCAAAAGAGAGGGGCCTTGATGGCACAGAGCGCGAACATGGATGCGCCGGAGCTTGCGCGCGATATCGCGGCCGGCCTAGCATCGGCAACGACGGCAACGGAGCGCGCGGCACTGGTGCCCGCAGAGCTCGTCGAGGCCATTCAGCAACTAAAAACCCAACGTGACGCGGTGATCTTGGCGCACTACTATGTGGCGCCCGAGGTCCAAGCCGTTGCCGATTACGTCGGCGACAGCTTCTACCTGGCAAAGCTCGCCAAGAGCCTGCCGCAGCAGACCATCGTGCTGTGCGGCGTGGAGTTTATGGGCGAGAGCGCCAAGCTGCTCAACCCCACCAAGACCGTGCTGCTGCCCGAGCCGGGCGCGGACTGCCCCATGGCGCACATGGTCAAGCGCGAGACGGTCGATGCGGCGCGCGCCGAGTACGGCGACGACCTTGCCGTGGTCTGCTACGTCAACTCGACGGTCGAGATCAAGAGCTGGAGCGACGTGTGCGTCACCAGCTCCAACGCCGTCAAGATCGTGTCCGAGCTGCCGCAGCAGCACGTCCTGTTCATCCCTGATCAAAACCTGGGCCGCTTCGTAGCCGAGCAGGTGCCCCAAAAGCACGTCATCCTCAACAATGGCTACTGCCCGCGCCATCACATCATCACCGTCGAGCAGATTGTCGACGCGCAGGAGGCGCATCCCGATGCGCTCGTGCTGGCGCACCCCGAGTGCAAGGCCGACGTCCTTGCCGAGGCCGACTACATCGGCTCCACCGCCGGCATCATCAAGTACGCCGAGGATTCGGACGCGAGTGAGTTCATCATCGTGACGGTCCGCGGCGTGCTCTACGAGCTCGAGCGCCGCTGCGAGGGCACCGGCAAAAAGTTCTATTTCCCCGCGGTGCAGCCCACCTGCGTCAACATGGATCTCATCACGCTTGAAAAACTCGTGCGCTGCCTGGAGACGGGCGAGGGCGAGGTGCAGATCGGCGTGTCGGACGAGGCTGCCGACCAAGCCAAACTCACGCTCGACCGCATGCTCGAGTACGCGGCGCGCTAGAACGATGTGATATGAGGGACAGTCCCTTATGCCACATTACAAGGGAGAGGATTCCTGTGGAAACCAAACAATACTCAGACATGGAGTGCGACGTTGTCATTGCCGGCTGCGGCGTGGCGGGCCTATACGCGGCCCTCAATCTGCCGACGAGCACGCGCGTGATCATGCTCTCCAAGGGCGCCGTCGATGAGTGTGATTCGATGCTCGCGCAGGGCGGCATTTGTGTGCTGCCCGAAGGCTCGGACTACGATGCCTTCTTTGAGGACACCATGCACGCCGGCCATTACGAGAACCGCCGCGAGAGCGTCGACATCATGATTCGCTCGAGCCGTTCGGTCATCAACGACCTGCTGGCCATGGGCGTGGACTTTGAGCGTAAGGCCGACGGCAGCCTCGACTTTACCCGCGAGGGCGCACACAGCCGCCCGCGCATTGCCTTCCATGCCGACATTACGGGCAAGGAGATTACGACCAAGCTGCTCCAGGCCGTTCGCAAGCTGGATAACGTGCAGATTCTCGAGCACGTTGCCATGACCGACATCCTGACGGGCGAGCGTGACGGCGCCACGGTGTGCACCGGCGCCGTCGCCGTTCCCGTGGACGAGGACAACTCGGTTCGTCCCGCCGACGAGCTGGCAAACGCCGCCGAGGGCGTGCATGCCGGCGAGCCGTTTAAGATCCATGCCCGCCACACGTTGTGGGCAACGGGCGGTATCGGTGGCGTGTACGACCACTCGACCAACTACCCGCAGCTCACCGGTGACGCCTGCTACATCGCGCAGGAGCACGGCATCACGATGGAGCACCTGGACTACGTGCAGATCCACCCCACGGGCCTGTTCTCGCCGCAGCCGGGTCGCACATTCCTGATCAGCGAGAGCTGCCGCGGCGAGGGCGCGATTCTGCTCAATGCCGCCGGCGAGCGTTTTACCGACGAGTTGCAGCCGCGCGACGTTGTCGCCGCCGCCATCCGCGAGCAGATGAAGCAGGACGGCACCGAGCACGAGTGGCTGAGCTTTGCCCCCGTCGAGCGCGACGTGGTGACCGGGCACTTTGCCAATATTCGCGCGCGCTGCCTGGAGGACGGCCGCGACATCCTGGACGAGCCCATTCCCGTCACGCCCACGCAGCACTACTTTATGGGCGGCGTGTGGGTCGACAAGGACGGCCGCACCTCGATGCCCGAGCTCTACGCCGCGGGCGAGACGGCCTGCAATGGCGTGCACGGCAAGAATCGCCTGGCTTCTAACAGCCTGCTCGAGGCGCTGGTCTGGGGTCGTCGTGCCGCGTGGTATATGCGTACCGGCGAGTCGCTGGCCGTGGAGCAGGCCGGTGAGCCCGCGCTTGACGGGCGTCACCGCGCCCTGAGCGCCGATGCCCTTGCAATCGATGATTTGGCCCGTGCCGCCGGCACGCAGGCCGTGGAGGAGTAGACCATGAATCCCATTACCATGAAGCTCGTCGTCGATGATCTGATTTTGCAGGCTCTGCGTGAGGACATCACGTTTGAGGATGTGAGCACGGCGAGCGTGTGCCCCACGGCGCGCCCCGCTACCGTTGAGCTCATCGCCAAGGCCGACGGCATTATCGCCGGCCTAGACGTATTCGCCCGCACCTTTGAGCTGCTGGATCCGCAGAGCTCGGTGCTGTTTGATGTTGCCGACGGTGACGAGGTACACGCCGGCGACCACGTGGGTCAGGTGCGCGGTGACGCGCGCGTGTTGCTTTCGGGCGAGCGCGTGGCGCTCAACTATCTGCAGCGCATGAGCGGTATCGCTACCTATACGCATCGGATGGCGGCTGCGCTCGTGGGCACCAAGACCGTGCTTGTCGACACGCGCAAGACCACACCGGGCATGCGTGTCTTCGAGAAGGCCGCAGTCGAGATCGGCGGCGGCAGCAACCACCGTTACAACCTGTCGACGGCCGTCATGCTCAAGGACAACCACATCGATGCCGCCGGCGGTGTGACGCGTGCGATCGAGATGGCGCGCGCCCATGCATCGTTTACCACGACGGTCGAGATCGAGTGCGAAAACCTGGACATGGTACGCGAGGCCGTGGAGTCCGGCGCCGACATCATCATGTTCGACAACATGACCCACGACGATATGGCTGCCGCGATTGAGCTTATCGCCGGCCGTGCCAAGACCGAGTGCTCGGGCAACGTGGACGCCAGCAATATCCGCGCGCTCGCCGACCTGGGCGTTGACTTTATTAGCTCGGGGGCGTTGACGCACTCTGCGCCGATTCTCGACCTCTCGCTTAAGCACCTGCGTCTGTTGGACGGTAAATAATGGACGCCCGCGAGCGTCGTCGTGCCATCATGGGCGTGCTCGAGGAAGCCAAGGAGCCCGTTTCGGGCAGCGCACTTGCCCGCGAGGTGGGTGTGAGCCGCCAGGTCGTGGTTCAGGATATTGCTCTGTTGCGCGCCGATGGGCACGATGTCGTGGCGACCAACCGTGGTTATGTGCTGCAGGAGGCCCCCAGCAGCCCCGCCGTGCCCACGCGCTTGGTCAAGGTTCGCCACGGCGTGGAGCAGGCAGGCGATGAACTCACGAGTATCGTCGACGCCGGAGGCGCCGTGCTCAACGTGATCGTCAATCACCGCGTGTACGGTAAGATCACGGCCGACCTGGACATTCGCAATCGTCGCGATGTTGAGCGCTATCTTGAGGGCATTGCCAGCGGCAAGAGCTTCCCACTGCTGACGGTGACGAGCGGCTACCACTTCCATCGCATTGCGGCAGAGGATGAGCAGACCCTCGACGAGATCGAGGCGATGCTTAAGGAGAAAGGCTACCTAGCAGACCTGATGCCCTACGAAGACGATTTGTCCTAGTCGACGCCGCATCTATAAGTTGCGGTGAAATAGTTCCTAAAATCGGCATCCAAGCCATAAAACAGGAACTATTCCACCGCAACTGCCAAGGGTCCCGCTCCAAATTAGCTGCCTATATAAGCAAAAGGAGGCCTCCGCGGCGATGCGGAGGCCTCCTTTTTGTGCACGGCGTACTTTTGAGTGTGCAAGTGGGGAGTTGTTACTCCTCGACGATCTCGGTGATTGCGCCAGTGGGGCAAGCGTCCTGGCAAGCGCCACAGGCGACGCAGGAGTCCTCGTCAGCGACGGTGGCGACGTCCTGGAGCTCCAGAACGCCAGCGGGGCAGGTGTCGACGCAAACGCCACAAGCGATGCACTCGTCGGCATCAATTACGGGATGAGCCATGGTAGTTTCCTCTCTGTTGACCGACGCTACAGACGATGCGCGCCGGTTTGATTCGGGCAAAAACATACCACGGGAGCGACCGTTTGCAATACCCTCTGGCCGGCATCTTCATACCGTTCGCCGAGTATGCCAAGGTTTACTAAAAAACGCGCAGGTGGGGCCGGTGAGCTGCGTAAATGTTAGCTAAAGGTGACTCGTAATATAGGGCGATTGAGCGTGCTTGCGGAAACCGCATCCCGTAATCCACGTCCAAAACGGGACACAGTTTCAGGCTCACACCTCAGTCAACTCTACATAGATCTCAATAGATTTGCCGAGAACTCAATCAGCGCATCTACCTGCGCATTTAAGAACCTAAACTCTCAGAGATAAGAAATCTTATATGAATTGACTTAGATTTTGTATATTCCGGCCCATAAGGGGATACACTACATCCTGAAAGACAAGCCGAAACACCGCGCGGCAGACCGCCGAGTCGGTGCAAACGCACAAGAGAGAGGGAATTTCTAATGGGCAAGATTCTTGGTATCGACCTTGGTACTACTAACTCCGCAATGGCCGTTCTCGAGGGCGGTTCTCCGACCATTATCGTGAACGCCGAAGGCGACCGCACCACCCCGTCCGTCGTGGGCTTCCGTGCCGACGGCGACCGCGTCGTGGGTAAGGCCGCTAAGAACCAGGCTGTCACCAACCCCAAGAACACCGTGTTCTCCATCAAGCGCTTCATGGGCCGCAAGTACTCCGAGTGCACCTCCGAGATCAAGACCGTGCCGTACGAGGTCAAGGAGGGCCAGGGTGGCCGTGCCGTCGTCGACATCGAGGGCAAGGATTACACCGCCGAGCAGGTGAGCGCCATGACGCTCGCAAAGATGAAGGCCGACGCCGAGAAGTATCTGGGCGAGACCGTCACCGACGCCGTCATTACCGTTCCGGCCTACTTCAACGACGCCCAGCGTCAGGCCACCAAGGACGCCGGTAAGATCGCCGGCCTCAACGTCAAGCGTATCGTGAACGAGCCGACCGCTGCTGCTTTGGCCTATGGCCTGGACAAGCAGGGCACCGACCAGCGCATCCTGGTCTTCGACCTGGGCGGCGGCACCTTCGACGTCTCCATCCTCGACCTCGCCGACGGCGTGTTTGAGGTCCTGTCCACCTCGGGCGACAACCACCTGGGCGGCGACGACTGGGATCAGCGCGTCATCGACTGGATGGCCGATAAGTTCCAGCAGGAGAACGGTGTCGACCTGCGTCAGGACCCCATGGCCCTGCAGCGTCTGAAGGAGGCCGCCGAGAACGCCAAGAAGGAGCTCTCCGCCGCCCAGCAGACCACCATCAACCTGCCGTTCATTACCATGAACCAGTCCGGCCCGCTGCACCTCAACTACACGCTGACCCGCGCCGAGTTCGAGAAGATCACCCGTGACCTGCTCGAGCGCTGCAAGCAGCCTGTCACCAACGCCCTGCGCGACGCCAAGCTTAAGCTCTCCGATCTGACCGAGGTCATCCTCGTCGGCGGCTCCACCCGTATGCCCGCCGTCCAGGAGCTCGTCAAGACCATGACCGGCAAGCAGCCCAACATGTCCGTGAACCCCGACGAGGTCGTTGCCGACGGCGCTGCCGTCCAGGGCGGCGTGCTCACCGGCGACGTCGAGGGCATCCTGCTGCTCGACGTTACCCCGCTGTCGCTGGGCGTCGAGACCATGGGCGGCATCATGACCAAGATGATCGATCGCAACACCACGATCCCGACCTCCAAGACCGAGGTTTACTCCACCGCTGCCGACAACCAGACCAGCGTCGAGATCAACGTGCTCCAGGGCGAGCGCGAGCTTGCCCGCGACAACAAGTCGCTCGGTAAGTTCCAGCTGACCGGTATCCCGGCTGCCCGCCGCGGCGTGCCGCAGATCGAGGTCACCTTCGACATCGACGCCAACGGCATCGTCAAGGTCTCCGCTAAGGACAAGGGCACCGGCAAGGAGCAGCAGATTACCATTTCCGGCTCCACCGCTCTGTCCGACGACGAAGTCGATCGTATGGTCAAGGACGCCGAGGCTCATGCCGAGGAGGACAAGAAGCAGAAGGAAGAGGTCGAGGTCCGCAACCAGACCGACAGCCTGTGCTACTCCACCGAGCAGACCCTCAACGAGCTGGGCGACAAGGTTTCCGCCGATGTGAAGTCCAAGGCCGAGGCCGCTATCGCCGACGCCAAGAAGGCGCTCGAGGGCTCTGACGTCGAGGCCATCAAGGCCGCCGGCGAGTCCCTGCAGTCTGTGGCCTACGAGCTGGCCCAGGTTGTCTACGCCGACGCTCAGCAGCAGACCGACGGTGCCGCCGGCGCCCAGGCTGCCGACGATGACGTTGTCGACGCCGACTACGAGGTTGTGGACGACGAGGACAAGTAATCATGTCCGCCCGTAAAGCTCGCACGGAGGCGGCCGCCGCTGGCGCCGCCCCCGTTGACTCTGAGGAGAAGGACGTGAAGATTCCCGTAGAGGCCGCAGACGATACCGAGGTCAATGAGGCCCCGGCCGCCGAGGCTGCCGAGAACCAGGTAGAGGATTCCAATAAGGAGGCGACGATGACCGAGGACGAGATGGTGGAAGCCGCTATCCGCGCCGGTGAGGAAGCCGCCGACAACGACTTTAAGCTCAAGTTCGAGCAGGCCCAAAAGGAGCTTGCCGACGTGCGCAATGAGCTCGATGCTGCGGCAGAGGCCCAGAAGGCCGCCGAGGACAAGGCGAAGGACGCCACCGAGCGCACCGCCCGTCTGCAGGCCGACTGGGAGAACTTCCGTCGCCGCACCGCCAACGAGCGCATCGCCGAGCGCGAGCGCGCGACCGAGAAGCTTGTCACCGCGCTGTTGCCGGTGATCGACGATATCGAGCGCGCGATCGACCATGCCCGCAGCCAGGAGATTTCCGACGACTTTAAGCAGTTCGTCGATGGCGTTGACGCGGTGCATGCCAAGCTGCTCGACGTGTTTGCGCACGAGGGCGTTGAGCCCATCGACCCCAAGGGCGAGGCGTTCGATCCGCTCGAGCACCAGGCTGTGGGCCGCGTCGAGGACGCATCGCAGTACGATGAGACCGTCAACGATGTGTACCAGAAGGGCTACCGCATGGCGGATCGCATTCTGCGTTCCGCGATGGTGACGGTGACCTACGGTGGCGAGAAGCGCCCCGCACCGGAGCCCGAAGCGGCGCCCGAGGATGCTACGGCCGATACAGCCGAGAGCACCGAGGAGTAATTGAGAAGGGCCCCGGGGCAACACCCGGGGCCCTTTCTGGCCTAGTGCCATATGACAGCATGAGCCGCCGTCCGCAGGGGCGGCGGATATAACAGGAGAGGAGCTACGATGGCTGCAGGCAAAACCTTCTATGACATCCTGGGCGTATCCAAGAGCGCCTCCGACAAAGAGATTAAGAGTGCGTTTCGCAAGCTCGCGCAAAAATATCACCCCGATGCCGGCGGCGACGAGGCCAAGTTTAAGGAGATCAGCGAGGCCTACGAGACGCTTTCGGACGAGAAGAAGCGCAAAGAGTACGACCAGATGCTCATGTTTGGCGGCATGCCGGGCGCGGGCGGCGCGTATGGCGGCGGCTACGGTGCCGGCGCGGGCGCCAGTGGCTGGGGCGATATCTTCGACAGCATCTTTAGCGGCAACGGCGCTTGGGGCAGCGATTGGGGCTCGGGCTTTGCCGGGGCTGCGGGCGCTGCCGGTGCCGGCGCTGGCCGCAGCCGCGCTCGCAAGGGCGGCGACCTGTCGCTGACCGTTGATGTGACGGCCGAGGACGCGTTCCGCGGCGTGACGCACAAGGTCACCTATCGCATTCCCTCGACAGGCGAGCAACAGACCATTACGGTCTCGGTGCCCGCGGGTGCGGTCGACGGCGGCAAACTGCGCTACAAGCGTCGCGGCGAGTATGGCGTTGCCGGCGGCGAGCGCGGCGACCTGGTCGTGACCACGCACGTGGAGGAGCACCCGCTGTTTAAGCGCAAAGGTGCCGACGTGACCATGGAGGTACCGGTCTCGGTCTACGAGGCGGCACTCGGCTGCACGGTGGACGTGCCGACGCCCGGCGGTGCGACGGTCCGTCTGAAGGTGCCCGCGGGTACCCAGACGGGCAAGAAGTTCCGCTTTAAGGAGATGGGCGCGCCCGATGTTAAGCACCGTGGCCGTACGGGCGCGCTGCTCGTCGAGATCAAGGTGCAGGTCCCCACGAACCTATCCGATGACGAGCGCGACGTCATGACTAAGCTGCGCGAGGCCGACACGCGCGATTATCGCGAGAAGGTCAACCGTTACAAGGCGACATACTAGGGCGGTCGTGGCGCACGCCCACGCCCGCGGGCTTATGATGGACGATAACGAGACGGAAAGGGGTCAGGTAGCATGGCCGAGGACAATAGGAACAAACCGCTGTACATGATCAGCGTGGCGGCCGAGCTGACCGGCATGCATCCGCAGACCCTGCGCGTCTACGAGTCCAAGGGCCTGGTGAACCCCCAGCGCTCGGGCGGTAACACGCGCCTGTATTCGCGTGCCGATATCGAGCGCCTGGAGCTCATCAACCAGCTGACCGACGAGGGTATCAACCTTGCCGGCGTGGTGCGTATCCTCGATATGAAGGAGCGTGCCGAGGAGCGCGAGCGCGAGAACGAGAAGCTCCGCGCCCGCGTGCGCCAGCTCGAGGACGAGCTGCACGAATACAAGATGCAGAAGAAGATCACCGCCCTGGCCCCGCGCGACGGCTCGGTTAACCCCGAACAGGTCATGCGCAAGCTGCTGGGTGCGGGAACCGATTTGTAGTTACGCGGGATGCATTCGGGCAATCTGGCATTCAACTTCATGATCCCTTGGAGACGGAGGAAAACGGATCACTGGGTCAGACCGACCCCCTCAGTGATCCGTTTTCCTCCGTCCCCAAGGGATCATTTTTGCCTGCTCACACCGGGCTCGTCCTTTGCTTTACCGAGATAAAGTGAACGTGCAGATTCGTAACCCACTCGCAACCGTTCTATGGCACGATATTGAACGAATGTATGCTATGCGCCCAAATCTTTTGGGCAGAGTGGGAGACAGTATGGTCAAGCTGTACGAGGACGGCATTTACCTGCGCGGCGGCAGCGAGGTTGTGCCTGCGGCCGAGGCTGCCGAGCGCGGTATTACGCAGACGCCCGAGGATGCCAAGCGCGGCACCATCGCGTATTCGATCCTCCAGGCACACAATACGTCCGGAGATCCCGAGGCACTCAAGATTCGCTTTGACGCCATGGCGAGCCACGACATCACCTTTGTCGGCATCATCCAGACGGCGCGTGCCTCGGGCATGGAGCAGTTCCCGCTGCCCTACGTGCTCACCAACTGCCATAACTCGCTGTGCGCCGTGGGCGGCACCATCAACGAGGATGACCACGTCTTTGGCCTTTCCGCGGCCAAGAAGTACGGCGGCATCTTCGTTCCGCCACACATCGCCGTCATCCACTCCTTTATGCGTGAGAACTTCGCCGGTTGCGGCAAGATGATCTTGGGCTCCGACTCGCACACCCGCTACGGCGCCCTGGGCACCATGGCCGTGGGCGAGGGTGGTGGCGAGCTGGCAAAGCAGCTGCTGCGCGACACCTACGATGTTGCCTATCCCGGCGTCGTCGCCATCTACCTCACGGGTGCCCCGCGCCCCGGCGTTGGCCCGCACGACGTGGCACTCGCTATCATCCGCGCCGTCTTTGCCAAGGGCTACGTCAAGAACAAGGTCATGGAGTTTGTGGGCCCCGGCATCGCGAGCATGACGACCGACTACCGCAACGGCGTCGATGTCATGACCACCGAGACCACCTGTCTGTCGAGCATCTGGGCCACCGACGAGGACACGCACGCGTTTTTGACCATGCACGGTCGCGGCGACGACTATCGCGAGCTCAAGCCCACCGATGTCGCCTACTATGACGGTTGCGTCGAGGTCGACCTGTCGAGCATCAAGCCCATGATCGCACTGCCGTTCCATCCTTCCAACGGCTTTGAGATCGATGAGCTCAACGAGAACCTCGAGGACATCCTGCATGAAGTGGAGCTCGAGGCCGCCAAGATCGGTGAGGGCAAGACGCACTTTAGTCTGCTCGACAAGATCGTCGACGGCAAGCTGCGCGTGCAGCAGGGCGTTATCGCCGGCTGCTCGGGCGGCAACTACGACTCCGTGGTCCAGGCTGCCCGCGTGCTCAAGGGCGCCAACACCGGCTGCGGCGAGTTCTCGCTGTCGGTCTATCCCACGAGCCAGCCCGTGGCACTCGAGCTTACACGCCGCGGCTACATCTACGACCTTATGGAGGCCGGCGCGATTGTGCGCACGGCATTCTGCGGCCCGTGCTTCGGCGCGGGCGACACGCCTGCCAACAACGGCCTGTCCATCCGCCACACCACGCGCAACTTCCCCAACCGCGAGGGTTCCAAGCCAGGTAATGGCCAGCTGAGCGCCGTGGCCCTGATGGACGCCCGCTCCATTGCGGCGACGGCTGCCAACGGCGGCATCCTGACGCCAGCGACCGACCTGCCCGAGGAGACTTGGGACGAGGCCTGCGAGTACACCTTTGACGACGCGCCGTACAAAAAGCGCGTGTACTGGGGCTTTGGCAAGGCGGAGCCTGCCGACGAGCTGGTCGAGGGTCCCAATATCAAGCCGTGGCCCGCGATGGAGCCTCTCGGCGACGATATCCTGCTCAAGGTGTGCTCCAAGATCATGGACCCGGTCACCACGACCGACGAGCTCATTCCTTCGGGCGAGACGAGCTCCTTCCGCTCCAACCCGCTGGGCCTGGCCGAGTTTACGCTTAGCCGCCGCGATCCGGCCTATGTGGGCCGTTCCAAGGAGGTCGACGCCGTGGAGAAGCGCCGCGTTGCCGGCGAGGCAGCAGGCGATCTGGCGGCACTCGATGCCGAGCTTGCCGGCGTGTTTGAGGCGCTGGCCGGCGCGGGTGTCGCGGCCGATGCCAAAGCGACCGAGTATGGCTCCATGCTCTACGCCAAGAAGCCGGGCGACGGTTCCGCCCGCGAGCAGGCCGCGAGCTGCCAGCGCGTGATCGGCGGCCTGGCCAACATCGTCCACGAGTACGCCACCAAGCGCTATCGATCCAACGTGATGAACTGGGGCATGGTGCCCTTCCAGATGGAGGCCGAGCCCAACTTTGAGGTGGGCGACTACGTCTTTGTGTCGGGTATCCGCGCCGCGCTCGATGGCGACCTAAAGGACATTGCCGCCTACGTGGTACGTGCCGATGGTGCGGTCGAGCAGATTGAGCTCTACATTGCCGATATGACGGCAGAGGAGCGTGCCATCGTCAAGGCCGGCTGCCTGATCAACTACAACAAGTTCAAGGCCGCTGCCGAGTAACGCACTTAATTGTCCGCCCGGGGCTTACCCTTTCCCGCCCGCTCACGCGCTTCGCGAGGGTCGCCCGAGGGAAAGGTGTGGCCGGGGCTACCGCGACGTTCTCGTTGGGTCTTGAGGGACGCTAATAAATAGACTTGCTTGATGCCGCCTCTGTTAATGGGGCGGCTTCTTTTTGTCGAAAACCGCCACAAAGGGGACAGGCACCTTTGTGGTGGTTTTTGTTTGTCTCGTTCTGTAACAGGTAGACCCTTATTTGCCGAGCAGTTGTTACAGATTTAGATAAACGGGCACCGCTGAACAATTCATCTCGATCTGTAACATCTGGACCCAAAAACGGCCGCTAGATGTTACAGATTGAGATGGTGAACGCCGGGGCCGAAGATCACCACAAAGGTGCCTGTCCCCTTTGTGGCGGTGGGGGGCGAGCTCGATGTTGCCGTGCTCGTTGAACGACATTCTAATGAGCGTCTCTACAGGATTTCATCTGGGCTGGCGGGCTTGGTTGTTTTGGGGATGCCGAGTTTGGATGACGCGAAATCGTCAACATTGTCCTTAATTCCGTCTTTGGTGTAGACAGTGACCGTATAGGTGCTGTGTCCGAATTCGCCCTTGTCGCGTGTTGCCCAGGCATCCCAGTAGGCGGCCCCGTTTCGCCCTTTGATTTTTCCGACACGGCGGAGTTCTGTTCGCTTTAATTTCTGGTTGCTATAGATGGTTCGACCGGCTTCCGCGGTGAGCCCGCACTGTCCAAGCAGCTTGTCGAGGACTTGGTTCATGTGGCGCTCATCGGTGTTTGGTGCGTAGTCGTAGGCGAGGGTGATGGAGTCGAGTGGCTGGTCGTCGATCAGATAGTTTAGCGCCTGAGGTTCAAGGCAGAAATAGGGGGAGCATCCGTCGACCTTGCCGAGCAACGGTAACTTGGACTGCCAACTTCCGGTGGGAATTGCATATTCGTAGAACACGCCACGGCAGACAAAGGAGAGCGAGGTGGCACGCGAGCCGGCGTCGATCATCCCGCAAAGATCGAAGGGCGAGGCGATACCAAAAGAAAAGGGCGTGATGACGATAAGGAAGAGTATCACGATGGGTATGGCGAGAATGGCGATGACGTTGCGACCGGTGGAATGAGACGGCTTCATATGCGCTCCTCGAGACAAAGATCTGTTGAGGATAGGCAGAAATGGATATGTTCAGAGAACAATTCAAGTTTAATCTCATGGCGCGAGATGGTCGACCGTTAGCGTCGAAAACCACCACAAAGGTGCCTGTCCCCTTTGTGGTGGTGAGGAGCGCGCGGCTTCTTTTGGTAATAGTGTTAGCTGGCGGTATCATTAGTGCAGGTGGCGAAGGTTTGCATTGTGGGGTGTTTTGCCGTGAGCCGTTCTGCCCGTATTGGATTGATTGTCTTGGCGCTTGCGATCGCTGTGGTTGGCGCGGGCGCTGTCGGTATGGCATTTCTACCTGCTGCGGTGACGGAGCCGGTGGTCAAGCCTGTGACTCAATCTGTCGAACTTCTGACCGGCGACGACAAGCCCGAGACCATTACCGTTGATTTTGATGAGCAGCCGGCTGTGCTGGGTATTAGCAATTATCCGCGTATTCAGCTTGGGGCCATGCGCTATACCACGGATACAAGCCTGATCGTTAGGGCATCCGAGCTACTCAAGGGCAAAACATTTAAGCGTTGGTACGGATATGCGTCCTATCGGGCAAAAGCGAACGACATGGTTGGCGGATGCCACTCTTCCATCGAGCTGGACACTG
This sequence comes from uncultured Collinsella sp., assembly GCA_900549555.1. Lineage (GTDB taxonomy): Bacteria > Actinomycetota > Coriobacteriia > Coriobacteriales > Coriobacteriaceae > Collinsella. Next base: position 25,019 of record UROO01000005.1, read on the forward strand.
CAAACGGCGCAAAGTTATGTGATGCCTCGTACGATCCGGGCTACGAGGGCAATGAGGGTCCGGGCATCTACATCATGGACGGCGATGTCGCCTATGTCATGGAAGGCGACCAGACCGAGCTCAACGATTTTATGGGTCAGTGTATCCAAGATGCCTATAAACAGACCTGCTTGCCTGACCCGCAGACTGCACGCGATAGTGGGTCTGCCCGTACATGGCTGTTCGAGGATGAGATGCCCTGGACCGTCGAATCGGGAAGTACGGGTTCGGCGAAGGAGTAGAGACCGCGACCACCACAAAGGTGCCTGTCCTCTTTGTGGTGGTTTTCGGTTTGTCTCGATTTGTAACATCTTGGCCGCTAAAAGTGGGTCTGGTGTTACAGATTTAGATTTTTGATCCGGGTGTTTTCTGTTCGTCTCGATTTGTAACAGGTAGAGCCCTATTTGCCGAGTAGATGTTACAGATTGAGACAAACGGGTGCCGCGGGTCATTTCATCTCGATCTGTAACATCTAGAGTCATAAACAGCCGCTAGATGTTACAGATTGAGATAGTAAGGGGACGAGGCCGCAGCGGGTGAGCGCACCTGCTCCCTATCTTTCAATCACTCAGAAAATCTTATATATAGAGACTTAGATTTGTGTATAAGATCGTACAAAGCTGGCAACAATACTTCTCGAACAACGTGAAGCCGCCCCGTAGGGCGGCCGCCCCAAGAGAGGTGATTCCATGAGAATCGATAAGCTAGCAATGACGTCGCGCGAGGCGCTGCAGACCGCCATGAGCACGGCTGCCGACGCGCAGGCCGGCGCGGTGGAGCCGATTCACCTGCTGTCTGCCCTGCTCGGTGCCGGCGAGCGCAATATCTCCGTGATCATCGAGCGCATCGGTGCCGACCCGGCCCAGCTCGCACGCTCCACGCAGGATGCCATCGACCATGCGCCTAAGGTTTCGGGCGAGGGCCAGCAGATGGGTCTTTCCAATGAGCTCGTCCGCGTCATCGAGAAGGCCGAGAAGAAAGCCACCAAGATGGGCGACAGCTTTGTGGTGACCGAGCATCTGCTGATGGCGCTTGCCGAGGACAAGGGCGAGGCCGGTCGTGTACTGCGCGACGCCGGCGTGACCAAGGAGCGCATCGAGCAAGTCTACGAGGAGCTGCGTGGCGATGACCGCGTGACGTCTGCCGAGGACAAGACTCAGTTTGAGGCGCTGGAGCAGTACGGCCGCAATATCTGCGACCTTGCCCGTGCCGGCAAGCTCGACCCGGTCATCGGCCGTACCGATGAGATTCGTCGTACCATTCAGGTCCTGTCCCGCCGCACCAAGAACAACCCCGTGCTCATCGGCGAGCCGGGCGTCGGTAAAACGGCTATCGTCGAGGGCATCGCCCAGCGTATCGTGGCCGGCGACGTGCCGAGCACCCTGCGCGACCGCGACCTCATCGAGCTCGACATGAGCGCGCTGGTCGCCGGCGCCAAGTACCGTGGCGAGTTCGAGGACCGCTTGAAGGCCGTGCTCAAGGAAGTGCAAAAATCCGAGGGCAAGGTCATCCTGTTCATCGATGAGCTCCACACCATCGTGGGTGCGGGTGCCACCGAGGGCTCTATGGACGCCGGCAATATCCTCAAGCCGGCGCTCGCCCGTGGCGACCTGCATGCGATCGGCGCGACCACGCTCGACGAATACCGCAAGTACATCGAGAAGGACGCGGCGCTCGCGCGTCGTTTCCAGACCGTGATGGTGAGCGAGCCTACCGTCGAGGACACCATCTCAATCCTGCGTGGCCTCAAGGAGAAGTACGAGATCTTCCACGGCGTGCACATCACCGATAGCGCGCTCGTGGCCGCCGCCGACCTCTCCGATCGCTATATCGCCGACCGCTTCCTGCCCGACAAGGCCATCGACCTGGTCGACGAGGCCGCAAGCCGTCTGCGCATGGAGCTCGACAGCATGCCGGTCGAGATCGACGCCACCACGCGTCAGCTCACCCAGCTGCAGATCGAGGAGCAGGCGCTCATGAAGGAGACCGATGACGCCTCCAAGGAGCGTCTGGAGGCTCTGCGCCAAGAGATCGCTGAGGTCCAAGAAAAGCTTAACGTGCAAAAGGCCGGCTGGCTCAACCAGAAGAACGCCATCGACCACGTGCAGGAGCTCAAGGGACAGCTCGACGAGGCCAGGAGCGAAGAGGAGCGCGCGACGCGCAACGGCGATCTGGGCCGCGCGTCCGAGCTGCGCTATTCCGTGATCCCGGGTCTGCAGCAGCAGATTCAGGATTCCGAGGCTGCGCTCGAGGCACAAAAGCAGCAAGACGGCGAGGGCCTCAACGAACAGGTGACCTCCGATGAGATCGCCGAGGTCGTGAGTGCCTGGACCGGCGTGCCCGTGTCCAAGATGATGCAGGGCGAGCTCGACAAGTTGAAGGGCTTGGAGGGTGAGCTGCATAAGCGCGTCATCGGCCAGGACGAGGCCGTCTCCGCCGTCGCCGCAGCTGTGCGCCGCAGCCGTGCGGGCCTCTCCGATCCGGACAAGCCCATCGGCAGCTTCTTCTTCCTGGGCCCCACCGGCGTAGGCAAGACCGAGCTCGCCAAGGCGCTTGCCGAGTGCCTGTTCGACGACGAGCGCGCGCTCGTGCGTATCGACATGTCCGAGTACATGGAGAAGTTCAGCGTCCAGCGTCTGATCGGTGCGCCCCCGGGATACGTGGGCTACGACGAGGGCGGCCAGCTCACCGAGGCCGTGCGCCGTCGTCCGTACTCCGTAATCTTGCTCGACGAGATGGAGAAGGCCCATCCGGATGTCTTCAACGTGCTGTTGCAGGTGCTCGACGACGGCCGCCTGACCGATGGCCAGGGTCGCCAGGTGTCCTTCAAGAACACGATTATCATCATGACGTCCAACGTGGGCTCCAAGGCCATCGCCGATCTGTCCGGTAAGGACGAGGAGGAGATGCGCCATCAGGTCGACGCCGCCATGGCTCAGACCTTCCGCCCCGAGTTCCTCAACCGTATCGACGATATCGTGGTGTTCCATCCGCTCGGCATGGCGCAGATCGAGAAGATTGTCGACATCCAGCTTGCCGACGTCCGCGCGCGTCTGGCCAAGGAGCGCATGACGCTTGCCATCACCCCGGCGGCCAAGCAGATGCTCGCCGTGGGCGGCCTGGACCCCGTGTTTGGCGCCCGTCCGCTCAAGCGTCTGGTTCAGCGCGAGGTCGTGGATGCCATCGCCGCTGCTGTTATCGACGGCACGGTGCGCGAGGGCGATCAGGTGACGGTCGATGTCGACAAGGACGGCGGCTTTACCGTCGTGTGCGACAATACGCCGGCGGCCACCTACGAGGTCCCCGACGCCGAGTAGATTTTGGGCCATGCCTTAAAATCTGCCTTTTGAGCCGAACGCCAAGGGCGGCGGATCCGATTGGGTCCGCCGCCCTTTTTCGTGCGACAATCGATGGTGTTGAACGTGAGTACATGGCAAGGAGCTATGAAGATGAAAGACGAGAAGAAGACGAACGCACCGGCGGCTGAGGCAGCGCCCGTCGCATCCGCCGCACCGAAGGCTTCTCCCAAACCCGCGCCCAAGCCACGCGACCCCTATATCCGCGCCGAGAACGAGGACGATGACGGTTACGATCCCTACAGCGATCGCCGCCCCGAGCGCGAGCCGCTGTTCGAAGCCGACCCCTGGCGCTAAGTACCACCCAAAAGGCCACGAATAAGTTGCGGTGAAATAGGGACTGTTTTGCGGTTTGACCAGCAAAAACAGTCCCTATTTCACCGCAACTGCGTTAGGGATGGGGTGTTGGGCGGCTGTCTTCGGGCCAGCTAGTCCTGGGCTTTGATGCTCGGCAGGAGAATCTGGGCGAGGTAGTCGGTCTCGAGTTTGGTCGCGGCGTCGGCCTTGCCGTCTTTACCGACCAGGTCGTTTTTGATCTGGCTGTATGTGTAGCGGTTGCCGGTCGTGAGCTCGACAAGCTCAATCGCCGTATCCATGGGGTAGGTCGACACGGGGTTCTGCGTGTGTCCATTAACGGTTTGCGGAATCACGTACGGATAGACAGGGCCGCTGGCGTAGACGGTGTAGCCGTTGCCTAGGCTGACCGTGCCCAAAACCGTATCGCCGTCGTCGGGCGTAAAGGTCTCGCCATCGCGCACCGCGACGAGCGTCACGAGCGGTGTGTTGGTGTCGCCGTCCAGATAAATGCACAGCGTGTTGCCGTTTTGCCAGGTTGCGACCTTGCCATACCACTCAACCGGAATATCGAGCTGATACAGGTTCGTCGCCTTGTGCCGAGCGTCGGCATCGCGGGCGGACTGAGCCTCGCTTGCGCTTACGGCGTTGGCGGCGGCATCGCGGCGCGTAATTGCCGCCTGCTGGAGTATCTTTGCCGCGGCGGCAGAGCTTGCGCCTCCTTCTTCGGCGTACTTGGCGGCGGCATCGATCTGGTCGTCGGTCACCGTGTCGGCTGAGGGCACCTTAAGCTTAAAGGTGGCTTGAGCGCGCAGATCCTGCCCGTCATTCTTGACCGTAACCTGGGCCTTGGTGGTCGGGACGGTGTAGATGGTGCCGCCGGCCGCGATGGGGGAGGCGGCGATGGAGAACGTGTAATCGCCGGGCAGCAGCTTAATGCCGCGACCGTGCTCGTCAACGTAGAGCGTTTCGCTCACGGAAGAACCGTCGGAATCCTGCCCGCTCACCTGCACGGGAATCTTGGAGCCAGTTGAGCAGTCGAGGCCCGCGGCATGCACGCCAATCTGCACCGACATCATGGTATGGGCGTTTGCGGCAAGCACGGCGGCCTGCTCTTGCTGGTATCCGTTCCAAGCCGCATAGCCTGCGCCGCCGGCGACGAGCGCGACGGCCACAACGCCGGCAACCATCAGGTTGCGGCGCTTGGGCGACATCTTACGATGACGAACCTCGGCTTCGCGTGCCGAAGGAACGGACGGTAGGGGAATATCGCCCATGGCGATGGTCTCGTCCACGGCAGGCGCAGAGCCTAAGCCAGGGAGCTCGCGGGTCAGCGAATCTTCGGCCGGCAAGTTGTCGAGCAAGATGGTTTCCTCGCTCGTGTCGGATCCGGGCTGGTCGTCGGCCTCGCTTTCGGTGTCTTCGTGATCTGCCTCATCCTCGGCAGGCTCAACGTCGCCTGTATCCTGATCATCGGGCTGCGCCTCGATTTCCGACTCATCCTGTACATCAACGCTCGAATTGCCAAACGCAACATCGTCAAGCGAAATCCGGTCTAGGCTATCCAGGGCCTCGGCACACGCTTCTGCATCTTGGACCGCGTCCTCTTGGCCCGTCGTCTCATCTTTCATATATCCCCCAAGCTCAATATCGGGACAACACTGTACCCAAAAACGGGACCCTATAGAGCCGCCGCATGATTTGAAATCCGATTTTATATATGCGCATGTTTTTGAATAGATGAATAGAGACGCAATGACAAAAGCCCCCGGAAAGCGAGTGAAACGCTTTCCGGGGGCTCTACGAGACATTGGATGAAAAACCTGGCGGGCGGGCCTATGCCCAGGCGCCAACAGCAACCAACATGTTACTCGGCGTGAGCGTAATCGACCTTGGCGCGACGAGCGGTGGCCTTCTCCCAATCGCTGGTGCCCTCAAAGACATCCTGCTTGTAGGGATTGCGACCGAGCTTCTTGGCGCGGTAGGCGATGTAGATGATCGCGGCGACGTTGGCGATCAGCGCAGCGATCGAGACCGCGGTGGCAGCGCCGGGGTCGAGCGTGGAGTGGGTCACAAAGATGGACTCCTCCTGGAAGTACGGGAACACCTGGGCAAACATGCACCAAATAGCAAGCGTAAAGGCGCGGTTCTGAATCCAGCCGCCCTTGTTCCAGATAAAGGCGGCGACGGTGGGCGCCAGCAGCAGCGCAAAGCCGCAGAACCAGGAGTGGGTGGGCAGGCAGTTGTAGGTGTAGCAGAAGTTCCAGATATCGTAGGCGATGATGTAGACCCAGGTCATGTCGGGCCACAGCATGTCGGTCTGATCCTCGGAGGCGTAGACGCTCCACCAGCCGGTCATGCAGAAGATGTTGATGAGACCGGCGATGCCGTTGAACACGTTGTTCCAGCCGGCAAGCTGCGTGGCACCCTCGGAGGTGACCCAAGTGGACTGGCCCAGGACAAAGAAGTGATAGGCGCTCTCGAAGTCGGACACGACGGCGATCATGATGTTGATGGCGACGATCACAAACGGCCATGCGCGGAACCAATGCGCCTTGCCGATCTTGCCCCACTGGTACTTAATGGCAATGAAGCCCCAGCAACCGGCCAGCGCCGCGTATACCTTGGCGTAGTGGAACCAGCTGTTCTGGTACACATGGGTGGGGTTGGTGAGCGCCCACTCGGCACCCTGCGAAACGCCGATGGCGATGGCGACGCAGTAGATGGTCATGGCCAGCGGGGCCACGCCAAAGATGATTGCCGCGCCCAGCTTAGTGCGGCGGCCGACCTCGTTGAGCACGATCAGGCCAATAAAGACCATGGCCCAGCCTGCCCAGTGGATAAGGGTATTGCTACCCCAAACATCGAACAGCATGCTGCTCTCCTTTCACACGCCCGCGGCCCCTCTTCTGATCGCGGGCAGTTTGGCCAAATGTCGTCAGTTCTGGGGCTTGCGCTCCGGATACTTGGCGGTATAGCCCTCGATGTGGAGTGTCGAGGCGATGATTTCCTTGACCGTCTCGTCGGGCACATCGGGGTGCGTGCGGATATACATCAACAACCCCATGATGAGGGTGTAGAACGTCTCGTAGACATGGTCGATGCGTAGCTCATGATGGGTGACAAAATCCACCACGGTGGTGTCGCAGATATACTGAGCCACGCGCTGGACCACGTTGTGCAGAAAGCCGCCGTAGAGTGCGCCGCTGCTCGAGGTGAGCGTGCTTGGCAGCTCGTGGCCGCTGGCGACCAGGCGCTTGAAGAGCGGGGCGACGGTGTCGAGTGCGCCTTCGATGTCGCCAACCGTGCGGCTGGCATTCCACTGCTCGAGCTCGGAGATAAAACCGTCGATTGCCTCGTCCATGACGGCGGTGACGGCGGCGTCCATATCGGCAAAGTAGTGGTAGAACAATGAGCGCGTACAGCCGGCTCGCTTGGTCACGGCCGATACCGAAAGATGCGACACGCCCAGCTCGGAACTCACGGCGCGAACGGCGGCGAGAATCTCGCGACGACGCTCGTCGCCCGTCAGACGCTTGGCCGCGCTGTCGGGCGCGGGGACGGCGTCGGCCACAGAAGTGTTCGCTGCATTATCGCTCATGCACTTGCCGCCTTTCATCCGTTTGAGCCCGACCGTTCACCTAACAGTCTTGAATATTGTTGACGGTTCGTCAATACTGTTTTTGACACAATGTCAACAATAACGGGTGAACGGCGTGGGGGCATGTCGAGCCCGTAAAAAGAGGGGCGCTGCGTGCCTGCCAGGCTGCGGCAAGAGAAGGGACGACTATGATTCTCAACGGACCGGGGATTAGCTACACCGAGCCCGATATCGGTGCGGAGTTTGTGCCGCCGCTGCCGGAGCATCCGCGCGAGGCAATTGTCAAGCTGTGCGAGCACTGCACCAACCGTCTGCTGCATCGCGACGAGCTGCTGGGCTACGAGTACTGGTCGTTTGCCGAGGCCGCAACCGACGAGCAGGCCGAAGTGCTCTGCAAGATGAAGATGCGCCGTCCCTATACGCTGCCCGAGATGGTCAAGCTCACCGGCATGCCCGAGGCCGATATCGAGAAGATGCTCGACGACATGAGCTACACGGGTCTGCTCGAGTACAACTGGGAAAATCCCGAGCGCGCCAAGCAGTGGGTGCTGCCCATGCTGGTACCGGGTTCCGCCGAGTTCCTCAACATGCGCGTGAGCCAGCTCGAGGAGCATCCGGTCTATGCCAAGTTCTTTGAGCAGGCGTCCAAGGGGCCGCTGTCCAAAGCCACGCCGATGGTGCCGCCCGGAGGCGCCGGTATCGGTATGCACGTCATTCCGGTCGAGAAGGCTATCGATGCTTCGAGCACCTCGGTGCCGATTGAGCATATCGAGCACTGGCTCGACAAATACGAGGGCAAGTATGCCGCCAGCACCTGCAGCTGCCGCGCGAGCCGTCGCGTGATGGGCGAGGGCTGCGCCGACGACCCCGCCGACTGGTGCATCGCCGTGGGCGATATGGCCGACTACGTGGTCGAGACCGACCGCGGCCACTATGTGACGCGCGAGGAGGTCTACGACATCTTGCGCCAGGCCGAGGACAACGGCTTTGTGCACCAGATCACCAATATCGACGGCGAGAACAAGATCTTCGCCATCTGCAACTGCAACGTCAACGTGTGCTACGCCCTGCGCACCTCGCAGCTGTTCAACACGCCCAACCTGTCGCGCTCGGCCTATGTCGCCAAGGTCGAGAAGGACAAGTGCGTGGCCTGCGGTCGCTGCGTTGAGGTGTGCCCTGCCGGTGCCGCCAAGCTCGGCCAGAAGCTCTGCAGCAAAAAGGCCGGCGGACAGGTGCCCGAGTATCCGCGCCAGGAGCTGCCCGATGCCACCAAGTGGGACCACACCAAGTGGTCGCCCAACTACCGCAACGATAACCGTATCGAGACGCACGAGTCCGGCACCGCGCCCTGCAAGACGGCTTGCCCCGCGCACGTTGCTGTTCAGGGCTATCTGAAGCTTGCGGCACAGGGGCGCTATGACGAGGCGCTGGCGCTCATCAAGCGCGAGAACCCGCTGCCCGCTATCTGCGGCCGCGTGTGCAACCGCCGCTGCGAGGATGCCTGCACCCGCGGCCGTGTGGACGCCGCCGTGGCTATCGACGAGGTCAAGAAGTTTATCGCCCAGCGCGATCTTGATGCCACGACCCGCTATGTCCCGCCCGTGGTGACCCCGACGCGTGCCGGCGGCTTCGATCAGAAGATCGCCATCATCGGTGCCGGCCCGGCCGGTCTGTCCTGCGCCTTCTATCTGGCCGAGAAGGGCTACAAGCCCGTCGTGTTCGAGAAGAACGAGCGCCCGGGCGGCATGCTCACCTACGGCATTCCCAGCTTTAAGCTGGAGAAGGACGTTATCGAGGCAGAGGTCGAGATCATTCGCCTGATGGGTGCCGAGTTCCGCTATGGCGTGGAGGTCGGTCGCGATGTGACGCTCGACGAGCTGCGCGAGCAGGGCTTTAAGGCCTTCTACGTGGCTATTGGCTGCCAGGGCGGCCGCCTCGCCGGTATTCCGGGCGAGGATGCCGAGGACGTGACCGTGGCCGTCGACTTTTTGCGCGAGGTCAACAGTGGCAAGATCGACGCGCTGCCCGGCCGCACCATCGTGGTGGGCGGCGGCAACGTGGCCATCGACGTCGCGCGCAACGCCTGCCGTCTGGGTTCCGAGCACGTTGAGATGTTCTGCCTGGAGAGCGAGGCCCAGATGCCCGCCAGCGAGGAGGAGCGTCGCGAGGCCGTTGAGGACGGCGCTCACATCAGCTGCGGCTGGGGCCCCAAGGAGGTTCACCTGGACGAGGCCGGTCGTGTGTGCGGTATCACCTTCAAGCGCTGCACGCGTGTCTTTGACGACGAGGGCCGGTTTGCGCCCGAGTACGACGAGAACGATCTGCGCCGCGTCGATGCCGACCGCGTGGTCATGTCGATTGGCCAGTCCATTGTGTGGGGCGACCTGCTGGCTGGCTCCAAGGTGGAGCTCGGCCGCGGCCAGGGTGCTCTTGCCGACCCCCGGACCTATCAGACCGCTGAGCCCGACATCTTTGTGGGCGGCGACGTCTACACCGGTCCGAGCTTTGCCATCGACGCCATCGCCGCCGGTCACGAGGCCGCCGTGTCCATCCATCGCTTTGTGCAGCCGGGCTCCACGCTCACCATCGGCCGCAACCAGCGCCACTACACCGCTCTCGACCGCGACGATGTCGTGATCGAGAGCTACGACAACGCGAGCCGCGAGGTGGCGCATGTCGACCGCGACCGCGAGAAGGCTGCACCCTTTAGCGAGTACGTCGAGACCTTTACCGAGGAGCAGGTGCGCGCCGAGACCGCCCGCTGCCTGGGCTGCGGTGCCTCGATCGTCGATCCCAACAAGTGCATCGGCTGCGGCCTGTGCACCACCAAGTGCGCGTTCGACGCCATCCATCTGGATCGCGACCGCCCCGAGTGCTCCACGATGGTCAAATACGAGCAAAAGCTCCCAAGCCTCGGCAAGTATGCTTTGAAACGCGCAATCAAAATCAAATTTGGGAAGAAGTAAGAGACCTAACAAGTAAGCGAACGGCGCAGAGGGCGGTTGGACAGCGAGCGGGTCCCAGGCGTGGCGAGGTGCCTTGAAAGAGGAGGGCATAGGGCTTTTGCCCATGCCCGACGATTGAAAGGCAGATCGCCCGTCTGGGACCCGCGCAGCGTCAAGCCGACCGCCGTTCGGTAGAACGGCGGAAGGAAATAAATGCACGAGCTCGGAATCGTCTATCACATCACTCGCGATGTCGAGAACGTGGCGCGCGCCAATGGCGTGCGTCGCGTTTCGAGCGTCACGCTGCTGCTGGGCGAGGTCTCGGGCGTCGTTCCCGACTTGCTGCTCGACGCTTGGCGCTGGGCGGCAGATAAAAAGCCTATCACGCTGGGCGCGGAGCTTATTGTGGAGCCCGTCGAGGCCGTGACGCATTGCGCGGCATGCGGTCGCGACTACGCGACGGTCGAGCACGGCAAGACCTGCCCCCATTGCGGTAGCGGCGAAACATACCTGCTGCAGGGCCAGGAGGTCATGATCAAGCAGATCGAGACCCCCGACGAGGAACCGGCAGACGCTGCCCCCGACGGCCCTTCCGACGTCCTCGACGCCGTCGATGCCGCTCACCCCCTCCACATCGTCTAGGATTCCCTATAAGTTGCGGTGAAATAGTTCCTAAATCCAGCCTTCTGGCTCTTAAGCAAGAACTATTCCCCCGCAACTTTTTTGAGCGGTTTCGTAGATCATAAGTCGCGCAAATAGTCAAGTCATACCTGTTTGAACAATGTAGCGGCAGTACAAGCGCATTCGCGCTTGCCTAAAATCGATATTAATGAACAGTCTGCTTGTATCTGTAAAATGCGTGGCTTGATGAGCGACGCCTTGGCGGGTAATGATTCAAAAAGCAGTAACGTAATCAACTTGTAACAAACTTAGACGTTTAAACAAATAATGCAACCTTTAACGAATTTAACTATAATTCCACAAACCAAACAGGTATACTCCTTTCATGTCGTGTAGGAATTAACGTAGACAAAAAGGAGGTTATGTGATGGTAAGTATTGTTCTTGCTAGCCACGGGGACTTGGCAGCTGGAATCAAGCAGACGGGCTCGATGGTCTTTGGCGATCAGCCGTCTGTGGCCGTGGTCTCGCTCGAGCCGAGCATGGGCCCCGACGACTTCCGTGCTAAGGTCGAGGAAGCAATCGCTTCCTTCGAGGACCAGGAGCAGGTGCTCTTCCTCGTTGATCTGTGGGGCGGCACGCCGTTCAACCAGATTAGCGGGCTCATCGAGGGCCATGATTCCTGGGCTATCGTCACCGGTGTCAACCTGCCTATGCTCATCGAGGCATATTCGCAGCGTTTTGATGCAAAGAACACTGCACATGCGATCGCAAAACATCTCGTGACTGAGGCAAAGGCTGGCGTGCGCGTCAAGCCCGAGTCTCTGGAGCCCGAGGAGAAGAAGCCGACTGTGGCTGCCGCTGCTCCTGCAGGCGCCATCCCTCCGGGAACGGTCATCGGCGACGGGCACATCAAGATCGCCCACGTCCGTATCGACACCCGTCTGCTGCATGGTCAGGTGGCCACCACGTGGACCAAGCAGATCAACCCCAACCGCATCATCGTGGTTTCCGACGGCGTTGCTCACGACGAGCTCCGCAAGACCATGATCGAGCAGGCTGCCCCTCCGGGAGTCCATGCCAACGTCGTGCCCATCAAGAAGATGGCCGAGGTCGTCAAGGACACGCGTTTTGGTGACACCAAGGCCATGCTGCTCTTCGAGAACCCGCAGGATCTGCTCAAGGCCATCGAGGCCGGCGTCGACATCAAGGAAGTCAACATCGGTTCCATGGCTCACTCCAAGGGCAAGGTCGTCGTCACCAACGCCGTCGCTATGGGCGATGACGACGTTAAGACCCTCGAGGCCCTCAAGGCCAAGGGCGTCAAGTTCGAGGTCCGCAAGGTTCCTTCGGATGCCTCCGAGGATCTCGACGCCATGTTGAAGAAAGCTAAGGCCGAACTGGCCGCTCAAGCATAGTAAAGGAGGGTCCGATACATGTCTGCAATCACTATTCTGCTTGTTGCGATTGTCGCGTTGCTTGCCGGTATGGAAGGCATTCTGGATGAGTTCCAGTTCCATCAGCCGCTCGTGGCATGCACGCTTATCGGTCTCGTAACCGGTCACCTTCAGGAGGGCATCCTCCTGGGCGGTTCGCTCCAGATGATGGCCCTTGGCTGGGCTAACGTCGGCGCCGCCGTCGCGCCTGACGCCGCTCTGGCCTCGGTCGCTTCTTCGATCATCATGGTGCTCGCCCTCAACGGCGGCGCCACTGATTCGGCCAAGGCCGTTACCGCGGCCATCGCCGTCGCCGTCCCGCTGTCGGTCGCTGGTCTGTTCCTGACCATGATCTGCCGTACCATTGCTACCGCTATCGCTCACGCCATGGACGGTTGCGCCGAGAAGGGCGACTTCTCCGGCATCGAGCGCTGGCAGTACGCTGCCATCCTCATGCAGGGCCTTCGTATCGCCATCCCGGCAGTACTTCTGTGCGTCATCCCGGCCGAGGCTGTTACCAACGCGCTTAACGCTATGCCCGACTGGCTGTCCGGCGGCATGGCCGTCGGCGGCGGCATGGTCGCTTCCGTCGGTTACGCCATGGTCATCAACATGATGGCCACCAAGGAGACCTGGCCGTTCTTTATCCTCGGCTTTGTCCTTGCTGCCATCCCTCAGCTCACGCTGATCGCCCTTGGCCTCATCGGCATCTCCCTTGCCCTCATCTACCTTGGCCTTAAGGATCTGGCCAAGCAGGGTGGCGGCATGGGCGGTGGCTCCGGCGACCCGCTCGGCGACATTCTGAACGATTACGAGTAGGAGGGGAGTGATACATATGGCAGAGAACAAGATTCAGCTCACCAAGGCTGACCGTAAGAAGGTTTGCTTCCGTCATCAGTTCCTTCAGGGCTCGTGGAACTACGAGCGTATGCAGAACGGCGGCTGGTGCTTCGCAATGATCCCTGCGATCAAGAAGCTCTACACCAGCAAGGATGACCAGATTGCCGCTCTTAAGCGCCACCTGGAGTTCTATAACACCCACCCCTATGTTTCCGCCCCCGTCATTGGCGTTACCCTCGCCCTCGAGGAGGAGCGCGCCAACGGTGCTCCGATCGATGACGTCGCCATCCAGGGCGTCAAGGTCGGTATGATGGGCCCGCTCGCCGGCGTCGGTGACCCCGTCTTCTGGTTCACCCTTCGCCCGATTCTGGGCGCTCTGGGCGCTTCCCTGGCCATGTCCGGCAGCATCGTCGGTCCGCTGCTGTTCTTCTTCGCGTGGAACATCATCCGTTACGCTTTCCTGTGGTACACACAGGAGTTTGGCTACAAGGTCGGCTCCTCTATCGCCAAGGACCTCTCCGGCGGTCTGATGGGCAAGGTCACCGAGGGCGCTTCCATCCTGGGTATGTTCATCATCGGCGCCCTGGTCGAGCGCTGGGTGTCCATTTCCTTCACCCCGATCGTCTCCACGGTCAAGCAGTCTGCTGGCGCCTTTATCGACTGGGCTAGCCTGCCCTCCGGTTCCGAGGGTATCAAGGAAGCGCTGACGATGTACAACTCCGTCGGTGCTACCGCCCTTGATCAGATGAAGGTCACCACGCTCCAGGGTAACCTCGATCAGCTTATCCCCGGCCTTGCCGCCGTGTGCCTGACCCTGCTGGTCTGCAAGCTCCTCAAGAAGAAGGTTAGCCCGATCGTCATCATCCTGGCTCTCTTCGCCGTCGGCATCATCGGTCGCTTCTGCGGCTTCATGTAAGCACGCTTCGGCTTAAGACCGAGAGTTGCTAGGTAAGGGCTTTTGAGCCATTGAAACGGACCGCACCCGGTGGGTACACTGGATGCGGTCCGATTGTTTTAATTGGAGGGCGAGGCGCGTATGGCGCAATCTCAGAACAGCACGGTCGATCTGGCAACGCCGGCAACCTGCCTGATGGGGCTTACCAGCCACGGTAACGTGATGGTGGGCAATAAGGCGTTCGAGTACTATAACGAGCGCAATCCCGAGGATTATATTCAAATCCCGTGGGACGAGGTCGACTATATTGCCGCCGAGGTTTTGCGCGGCACCAAGAAGATTACGCGTTTTGCCATCTTCACCAAGGACAACGGTCACTTTACGTTTTCCACGCGCGACGACAAAGAGACGCTTCGTGCGGTCCGCAAGTACGTTGACGAGGATAAACTCGTGCGTTCGCCCGACTTTATCGATGTGACGGCCAAGGGCGCCAAGAGCATCCCCTCCGTTATCAAAAACCTCTTCCACAAAGGCAACTAACTCCTCATAAGTTGCGGTGAAATAGTTCCTAAATACGGCTTTAGATGCTTCAGACAGGAACTATTCCACCGCAACTTCGAAGTCTAGTCATGCGACGTATAGCGATGCAGTAAATCTGCTACACTAGTACAACATGCCTCCGTAGCTCAGGGGATAGAGCACCGCTCTCCTAAAGCGGGTGTCGACGGTTCGAATCCGCCCGGGGGCACCAGGAAAATCGCAGGTCAGACGGTATAAATCGTCTGACCTGTTTCTGTATGGATAGGGGTTAAACTCCCCTGAGGGGTGAAAAAGGGGTGAAAGTTCATTCTATGGGTGAAAACATCGCGACTTCATATTTCACCTCAGAGTTCCAACCTCAGGGCCGGTTTTCAACTCTTTCCACAGCCTACGGGTTGGATGTGGGACCCTCCGGCTATGGAAAGCGTTGAAAACCTAGGTTGTCGTTGCCGTAGGGCGAGCCAGTTTCCGGCAGCCTTTGATATCTTTTGATTGCTATTGAAGCCCCGTTGGACATTAGACGACGTTGGAAGTCTGTTCTTTCGTTCTAATTCGATTTGCACTCTGTCTTATTTGACAAAGAGGTCAGAGTTGAAGAACTCCTTCAGGGAAACGCCGAGGCCCCCTCGCTATGCGGTCGATATTCTCAATAGACACGTTTCGCTTGCCCGTCTCGACTTCGGCGAAATAGGTGCGGGACATCTCGATGGAATATGCGAAGGCCTCTTGACTCATGCCAAGCTCAGCCCTCAATTCTTTAATGCGAAGCCCCACGCGCATCTTGGGGTCAAGCTCAGTCATCGGCACCTCCTATCCATCGGTGTCAATGATTCAAGCCAACCCTATATAAGTCACACCTATATAAGTGACAATTTGAAATACAATGCAAATACTGAAGTATCGCAATCAGGAAGGAGCCATGGTGGTTACGGAGATTCCGAAGGTGACGGACGATATGGTCTCCGGGGATGCAGTGGAAAAGGAAGAGGGGAAACCTATCATGCTCTTCGGGCGCGAGTTCTCCCGCAAGCAGGTCTGCGTGGCTGGTGCGGGAATCCTCTGTGCGGCGCTCCTCATTGGCGGCGGTGGGTATGTCATCACACATGCCGGGTGGACGGGTAAAGCGAATGTCCCTGCGGTGTTCCAGAAGGCGGACGAGGAGAAGCAGGACATGGTACTTACCCTTGAGGTAAAGGCTGACGGCTGGGATGCGGACACTTCCACGCCCATTATCGCCCATATAGAGGATGCGGACGGGAAGGTGGACTTCTACACCGCCATCGCCGCGAACAAGCAGGTGACCGTGAAGGTCGGCAAGTCCGGCACCTACACCGTCACCCTCATCCCGCCGGTGAACGCGGACGGCTCTACCTATAAGGCCGCGTCCAGTAAGGTCAAGGCCGGGAAAGATGACAAGAAAACGAACGGTACCGTCATCACGCTCGAAAAGGTGGATGCGGACAAGGTGACGAAAGATGACCTGACGGCCATTGCCAAGGATGTTGCGGAAGCCGTGAGGATGGGAGATTCAACGCTGACCGGAGAGCGCGGCGTGAAGGTGGTTAACATCTTCCAGACCAATATCAGCAGCAATCCGAACGCCGATACGGATGCCGTCGAGAAGGAGACCGGGAAGGCCGAGGAGACCGCCAAGGAGGACAAGTCCGATGCGAAGACACCGGAGACCTCCGACAACAAGAAGAACGATAGCGGAAACAACGGCTCTGGAAATAAGTCGGACAGCAAGCCGAGCGGAGGTAGCGGAAACTCCGGCTCCGGTTCCAGCTCGGGCGGCTCATCAAATAAGGATGACACCCCGGCGCACCAGCACAATTGGGTTGCCCAGACCAAGACTGTCCATCACGACGCGCAGTACAAGACTGTCCATCATGATGCGCAGTACAAGACCGTTCACCACGATGCGGTTGTGAAGTATGTCAGCATTTGCAATAACTGCGGTGCAGATATTACCGGAAACGAAGCTGCTCATTTTAAGAACTCGTTGCTTAATGGTGGTAACTGTGGTTCTTGTCACGAAGAGTCTCGTACCGTGCAAGCGGCTTATGACGAACAGGTAAAGGTTTCCGATGCCTACGACGAACAGGTTCAGGTAAGTGCGGCTTGGGACGAAACCGTGACCACTGGATATAAGTGCTCTTCCTGCGGTGCCACGAAGTAACTTGAAAGAAAAAACAATCGTCTGTTTCAGACAAGGAAAGCCCCGACCAAATGGCCGGGGCTTTTTCTAATGCTCATTGATCGGCCTTGCGGCCGATGGGTCCCGCTTACGGGCGGGACCCCCGCGACGCACGGCGTCGCTCTCGCTGCGCCTCCCTGGCAACGCTCCCCAGGGTCGCGTTTCGTCCGCCTCCGCTCACACCGGCCCCGCCCGCCGAACGGCTGCGCTCGATGGCTTCCAGAAGTCGCCATCGCTCCGCCGTGGTCGCCGAGCGGGGCCTCTCGCGCCGGGTCACCGAGCGCCATCGTGCGACGCTCCCCATGGGTCGCGTCTCCTCGGCGTCGGCTCAACCGGCGCTCACCTGCCCGGGCTCGCGTTGCTTTGGCAACTGGCTCGCTCCGTGCAGGCAAGATATGGATTCCGTTGCACGGAATCATCTTGCCGCCTGCGGCGGAGGGCGAACCGCTCCGAAGTCGCTCCCGCCAATAATAAGCTGGGACGCTTGTTGCGTCCCGGCCCAAGCGCTCAGTCACCTCGCCCGTTCTGGTTCTCCCACGACTTGCGCTCAAGTTCCCAGAACGCCCTCATCGCCGTCGCTATCCCGCGCAGCGTGAAGCGGACGACGAGGCCGGTTGAGCGGTCGACCGCGAAGCCGAGCCTGCCGCCGTTGACCTTCCGCACGGCCCCGAGGGCCTTCGAGAAGAAGCGGTACTGGAGGCTCCCGCCCTTCGACCTCGCGAGCTCGATGCCGTCTCGCCTGAGCCGCCGGTCGAGCTCGGCCATGCGGTCGGGGCAGTCCCTCATTCGTCCGACCTCCTCGACGCGACGGGCGACCGCCACGCGGACGCGGGCGTTCTCGGAGCGCTCGGCCTGCCCCTTGCGGGCCATGTCGCGTTCCTCCCTGCCCGGCTGTCTCGCGTGGACGCGCGAGTTGGCCTTGCCGCGCTCAAGCTGCCTGAGCCCATACTTCTTGTCCAAGGCGCGGACGGTCTTCACCCTCGCGGTTGCGGCCTTGCGTGCGGGACCCTCGTCGAGCCTCCTGCCCGTCTCAAGGTCGCTGCGGTTGATGCCGAGGTGCACGGCATAGCGGTCGGTGCCGTCCGCGCGGCAGCGCTCGCGGTGAAGCACCATCACGACCTCCTGGTTCGGATAGCGCTCGGCCACATAGGCCCGAGCGTATTTCATGCACATTTCAGGCGTCATCTTTCCGCCGTTGAGGTCGCACTCGTCGGGGAGGAAACCGAGTATCTGGTGCTGCATGTAGGTACACTTGGCCCCCGCCTTCCCTGGCCTGTCGTGGCCCATGGCCCTCCTCGTGTCCGTCATTTCCTGGAACCAGCGGTCTTCGTCGATGATGTTCTGGGTGTCGTGCGCGAGTGCCTTGTCCCTGTCCCATGAGAGGTAGTCCCTGAGCCGGGAGAGGTGCCCCTCGCTGCAAACGCTCGTCTGCTTGATTGCCGTCATGGGCCCTCCCTAGTCGAGCGAGAGGCCGCTGAACTTGCCGGTCGGCTCGGCCTTCGCCTTCTTCTTCGGCTCGGGCCATTCGAGGCACCAGGGGATGACGCGCTCGCCCATCTTCCCGGCTGCGGCCTCGTCCAGCCGCCTCTGATAAGCGCGGCGCTTCTCCGTCTCGTGCTCCGGAGTCCCGAGGTCGAAGTGCTCCTTCGTGGGTGTCTTAGTGCAATCGGTGACGGGTGAGCGGAAGACCCCGGCTCGCTCGGTGGGCATTCCGTTGTCCGCGTGTTTCACGACGACTATCCCCTGTCTCTTATACACATCTCCGAGCCCACGAGACGGACTCCTATCTCG
>UROO01000006.1 GCA_900549555.1 uncultured Collinsella sp.
CTGCGCAAGACGGAGGCCACATTAAGTGGCCTCCTTTGCGTGCGGAACTCGCGATCGATGCTGCCCCATACGCCCGCCCAGGTCCTTGGGTAACGCTGCTTGCGAACGTCGCTTTGCTCGTTCGCTTTTTGATCTGGAGAGCCGGGTGGGCTGATAGAAAAATAGATGTGAGTAGGGGCTCTCCCATTTGATGAGCGGGGGAGCCTCTTTATTGCGTTTGGATTGTTTCTTATGACTTTAGGGATTGAGCGTTTTATACGATTCAGTATAATTTCAGATAGATACTAAAATGTAACTGAAATGAAAAGGGTGATTGGACATGCTGCTAAATTGTCTCCCAAAAAGACTCTTCTCTTTAGAGCTCGCCATCGACCCGGAGCCAGTTGAAATGCAGATTCCTCGCATGTATCTTGAACGGTATTCGCTTCGCTTGGCACGGCTTGGCATGTCTGAGCAGGGCCGTTTTATTGTTGCGGAACCTAAAGAACCGCCCAGTGTCATTTCGGCGCGAAATCTCGTCAATGCAGTGCTTACGTTAGATGCTCGTCCGGTGGCAATTTGCTGGGATGCTATGGATTTAGGTTTTATGCGCGCGCTTTCTTCGGAGGGAATCGCATATATCCGAGATGAGCGAAATGCGTTCCTGCCGTTTATCGGAGCCGTTATTTCCGATGAAGTGCTGGGTGCTTCTCCCGCTGCTCCGCTTTCGTCCCAATCTCAACGAATCGTCCTAAATCTCATTGCGGGACGATGGGTTGACTGCTCCGCCGGCGACCTAGCGCGCCTGTGTGGCAAAAGCGCGGCAAGCGTCAGCGGCTATCTTTCGGAAATCGCTGCTATAGCTCCTGGGTTGATTATGCGGGACGGCAAAAAGCGTATATTGTGTGACGCCGGGCTGTCGACCGAGACGTTGCTAGATGGGTTTGAGGACTATCTTCGCACGCCAGTTTTAGAGCGAATCCGGCTCAAGAAGGTTATCGAGAGAACAGAGCTACGTGCCGTTGATGCGCTGCTTTCCGGTGTGTCTGCCCTTAGCTATATGTCCGACCTTGCCCATGAAGACTCTGCTCCAACCATTGCTCTCGAAAAATATCAGCTAGAGGCCTTGAAAGAGCATATGGGCGACAGATGGCTGGAGGCTCAGTGGTACGAACCGGCGGCAGTTGTGATTGAGGTCTGGTCGTATCCCGTGGACGCGCCGTCCGATATTAGTTTTGACGCGACTGGTTTGCAGTGTGTCGACCCGTTTTCCTTATACGTTGCTTGCGCAAAAGCAGATTACAAAGAAGATCGTCTGCTCGACGCGGTCGAACAGCTCAGGAGGACGATATGTCAAAAGTGAGGGGAATAGAGCGATTTGCCGATGCCATGAGCGGCTGTAAAGGCGGTTACGTCCTTATTGGTGGAGGGGCCTGCAGCGTTCTATTTGACAATGAGGGCGATTCGTTTAGAGCTACTGAAGACTTGGATGTCGTCGTAATTGTTGATGGGAAAGGCGTTGAATTCGCCACTGCATTGTGGGCATTTATCAAAGCTGCCGGATATGAGACTGGAAAGGTCGGCGATGGAAGGTGCACTTACTATCGGTTCTGTTTGCCCGAAGGATCAAGGCAAGTCCTAGACTATCCCGGCCAAATTGAGCTATTTGCCCGACATCCTGATTTTGTGCTCGAAGATGAAACGAGCGAAGTGGCACCTCTTTCCTTTGACGGGGCCGTATCAAGTCTTTCGGCAATTATTCTCGACGATGGCTACTACGAATTTATTCGCGACAACGCAACGAACGTAGAGGGCATTACGTTGCTCGATGCGCTCCATATCATTCCCCTCAAGATGCGTGCACACATTGATATCAATAGGAGCTATGAAGAAGGGCGCCATTGCAACGATAAAGATCGACGAAAGCATCGCTCGGATATTGTTCGACTTGCGGGTTTGTTGCCGCCTTCGGCTCGCTTGGAGCTAATAGAGCAAATGAGGGCTGATGCCGGAGACTTCTTTGCGGACTTTTCTTCTTATGTAAATCGGCAGACCGATCGTAAAGAGAGAGCGCGTCTTCAGGACACATTATCGTTTCTCGAAAAGGTCTACCTATAGGCACCTTGATTCGTTATGTATGGCGAGGGGCTCTCCCGTTTGATGAGCGGGGGAGCCCCTTGTTGCTTTTTGATTGTCGTAACTAGCCAGAGGCTCGCCGGGATGGGACGCGGGGTTTGGTCGATCGCGAGTTCCGCACGAGCCGGAGAGCACTTAATGTGCTCTCCGTGCGAGCAGGACTGTCCGAGCAGGCGACCAAACCCCGCGTCCCATCCCGGCGAGCACTTGGGGACCGGTGGCCTACAGGTGGCTGATGATCAGTTCCATCTTGCCTTCGAGGTCGATGGAGCTGACGGTGCTCGGGGCCAGCAGGTGGCTTCCCTTGTGGACGGGGTCGCCGCAGATGGTGCCTTCGCCGTCGATGACTGACAGGCACATGAAGGGCCAGCGCTGGTCGAGGGTCTTGCTGCCGTCGACGCGCACGCGATCGACGGTGTAGCAGGGGTTGGACTCGAGCTCGGTCACGCCGTCGACCTCGGGCGCGGTCACCGTGCCGTCGGTCGGAGCCTGAACATCAAAGTCGATGCAATCGAGGCTCTGCTCAACGTGCAGCGGGCGCAGCTTGCCGTCGGTGCCGGGACGGTCGTAGTCGTACAGACGATACGTCACGTCGCTCGACTGCTGCGTCTCCAAAATGAGCGTGCCGGTCTTGATGGCGTGCACGGTGCCGGAATCAATCTGGAAAAAGTCGCCCTTGTGGATCGGCAGCACGTTGAGCATATCGTCCCAGCGGCCGTCCTCGATCATCTGTGCGGCCTCGGCGCGGTCCTTGGCACGCTGGCCGACGATGATCGTGGCGTCGGGCTCGCAGTCTAGTACATACCAGCACTCGGTTTTGCCCAGGCTGCCGTTCTCGTGCTTGGCGGCGTACTCGTCGTTGGGATGAATCTGGATCGAAAGATCGTCTTTGGCATCCAGAATCTTAATGAGCAGCGGAAACTCTTTGCCCTCGCAATTGCCAAAGAGCTCGCGGTGCTCGGCCCACAGCCACGACAGCGTGTGGCCGGCGTACGGGCCCTCTGCAATCTGGCAGTCGCCGTTGGGGTGTGCCGAGATGGCCCAGCACTCGCCGATGGGACCCTCGGGAATGTCGTAGCCAAACACGGTCTCCAGCTGGCGGCCGCCCCAGATTTTCTCGTGGAAGATCGGCGTGAGTTTAATCAAATCGGACATGTGCATACTCCCATAAGGTTGTGCGGGCGCCGCGTAAGACAGCTCAAAACGAGCACCCACCGGATTACAAAACTAGGCCAGCGTTACGTTGTGCAACTCAAAGCGGTCGCCAACGTTGCGCGAGACCGAATACTCAAAGGCGGCGCCGCTGTCCAAAAAGCCAATCTGGGTGAGCTCGAGCAGGGGAGAGCCAGGTTTGGTGTCCAGGCGATCGGCTTCTTCCTCGGTTGCTGCCACGGCGCGAATGGTACGGTGGAAGCTCGAAATTTTCAGCCCGCATTGCTCGCGGACAAAGCGGTAGACCGATCCGTACAGGTCCTTCTTTTTAAGGCCCGGAATCAGCTCGAGCGGCATGTAGGTGTACTCGATAACGATGGGCTTCTCGTCGGCCTGACGCACGCGCACGATGTGATAGGCAAAGTCATCCTCGGCAATTCCCAGCTGGGCTGCGATGTCCGCTGGTGGATTAACAATCGAGAAATCGTAGACCACCGAGGTCACCTTCTCCCCGCGGTGCTCATATGAAAAGCCCTGGGCACGGTCGTTTTTGCCCTGGAAAAACGCCTGGCCGGGAAGTCCCGCCGTGTCCTTAACGTAGGTACCCGATCCACGACGGCTGGTAATAAGACCTTCCTCGGTGATTTGCTCGATAGCTCGTTTGACGGTGATTTTGGAAACGCTATAGAGCTCGCAGAGCTCAACGACGGTGGGAAGCTTGTCGCCCGGTTTAAGAGCGCCATCCTCGATGCTTCGACGAATATCTGCAGCTATCGCCTCGTATTTGGGAATCACGGAACCTCCTTTCCAACTTGATTGAGAATAAAAGAAAGTATAGTCAACACCTAAGTATCTCTATTGAGTTATTGAAAAGTTCGAGAAAGATATAATTAAAAGTCGCTTCGCAAATAAAACCAGAGCGCTCTAAACTGATAAACATCCGAGCAATGCCGTGTTAAATGGTTTTTTGCATTTCCCCAGATAAAACCTGCCAAAACAAACCTGTCCCTTTTTGGTAGGTTTTTGCCTTGGGAGCGGTACCATACAGGCAATGTTTAAACGAGAAAGGTGGGCTCCCATGGAACCTAAGCAGTACTACATCGGCATCGACGTCGGCGGCACTTCGGTTAAGGAGGGCCTGTTCGACGAGGACGGCAACCTGCTTGCCAAGGCCAGCGTGCCCACGCCTCCTATCGTTGACGCTGCGGGCTTTGCCGCGGTGACCGAGGCTATCGACCAGGTGGTCGCCAAGGCCCAGATTCCGCGTGCCTTTGTGGCGGGCATTGGCCTGGCCGTTCCGTGCCCCATCCCGGCGTCGGGCGATGCCAAGGTCAAGGCCAACATTGCCATTAACCTGCCCGAGCTGAGGGTCGCCATTCAGAAGCACTGCCCCGATGCGGTCGTTAAGTACGAGAACGATGCCAACGCCGCTGCCATGGGCGAGGCCTGGCTCGGCTCTGCCAAGGGCGTACAGAACGTGGTGATGGTCACCATTGGCACCGGCGTGGGCGGCGGCGTTATCGTTAACGGCGACGTGGTATCGGGCGTTGTGGGCGCCGGCGGCGAGATTGGCCACATGTGCCTGAACCCGGCCGAGGAGCGCACCTGCGGCTGCGGCGGCCATGGCCACCTGGAGCAGTATTCCAGCGCCACCGGCGTGGTGAGCAACTACCTTGCCGAGTGCAAGAAGGCGGGCGTCGAGCCCATCGAGCTCACCGGCCCCTCCGATTCCAAGGACGTGTTCCAGGCCTGCCGCGAGGGTGACAAGCTCGCGCTTGCCGCGGCCGATACCATGGCCGACTACCTCGGCCGCGCCCTGGCGCTTATCGCCAACGTGGTCGACCCCGAGATGTTCCTGATCGGTGGCGGCGCGTCTGCTTCGGCCGATGTCTACCTCGACAAGGTCCGCGAGCACTTCCAGCACTATGCGCTTTCCGCCTCGCGTGAGACGCCCATTAAGGTCGCTTCGCTCGGCAACGACGCCGGCATCATCGGTGCCGCCTACGTAGCCCTGCGCGCCGCCGGTAAATAGCTGGTGCAGGAGGGCTGGTGGTATAAGGGGGACAGATTTCGCCCCCAGGCTCGCCCCAAATTGCGCCGCGGCCCTTGCGTCTCATAAGGTTCGGCGCCAGCGTGCTACCATAGCTACGTCCAAGTACACATATACAAGTGGAGGATATCCATGGCAAACGTTCTTGTCTTTGGTCACCAGAACCCCGATAACGACGCCATCATGAGCGCCGTCGTCCTGTCCCAGCTGCTCAATCAGGTTGAGTATGCCGGCAACACCTACGAGGCTTGCGCTCTGGGCCAGCTTCCGGCCGAGTCCGCCAAGCTGCTCGCCGACGCCGGCATCGCCGAGCCCCGCGTGATCGAGTCCGTCGAGGCCGGTCAGCTCGTCGTCCTCACCGACCACAACGAGTCCGCCCAGTCCGTCGCCGGCCTTAAGGATGCCACGGTCTTTGGCGTTGTCGATCATCACCGCATTGGCGACTTCGAGACCGCCGGCCCGCTGCACTACATCTGCCTGCCCTGGGGCTCCAGCTGCACCATCGTCACCAAGCTCGCCGGCGTGCTCGGCGTTGAGCTTTCCGACGTCCAGGCCAAGCTGCTGCTTTCGGCCATGATGACCGACACGCTCATGCTCAAGAGCCCTACCACCACCGATGTCGACCGTGCCGTCGCCGCCAAGCTTGGCGAGCAGGTGGGCGTCGATCCGGTCAAGTTTGGCATGGAGGTCTTCCTCACCCGCCCGTCCGGCTCCTTCACCGCAGCCGAGATGGTCGGCAACGACATCAAGATGTTCGAGCCCGCCGGCAAGAAGCTGCTCATCGGCCAGTACGAGACTGTCGACAAGACCCGCGCACTCGGCATGATCGACGAGATTCGCGAGGCCATGCGCGCCTACGCCGCCGAGAAGGGTGCCGACGGCATCGTCCTGTGCATCACCGACATCATGGAGGAGGGCTCGCAGGTCCTGCTCGAGGGCGAGACCGAGGCTGCTCAGAAGGGCCTGGGCATTGCCGACGAGCACGACGGCGTCTGGATGCCGGGCGTCCTCTCCCGTAAGAAGCAGGTCGCTGCCCCCATCATGGCCGCCTGCTAGGTTTAGTTGACCAAACGCCACGACCGGATCGCGGACACCCCGCGCTCCGGTCGTTTTTTGTGCACGGCGCCGCGTCGTCTCTTGGACAGGCGTGCCCGTGCCGTTGAGCAAATAATGTTCAACCTGTGGTTCCGCTTTTCGGCCACGCCTGCGTGCTTGTCGTGCAGGGTAGGCTAGATGCAAGCGTAATACGTTAGAGCGCGGCGCCGCCACTTGGGCGGGCCGTGCTTTTTTAAGACGGGAGCTTTCCCGTGAAAGGAGCCGCCCATGGCAGCAACTGAGCAGCTGTTCAACGTTCGTGAGCGCAAGCGCTTTGAACGTCACGACATTTGGGAGCGCATCGCCGAGAACGGCACGATTTCCGCCGCCGTCATGGTCTTCGCCGCCATCGCCGCCGTCATTTGCGCCAATACCGATGCCTACGAGGCCATCCATCACTTTTTGGAGACCCCGCTGTATGTGGGTCTGGGCAAACTTACGGCCGGTCTCACCGTTGAGCTTTTCGTCAACGACTTCCTCATGGCGATTTTCTTTTTGTTGGTGGGCATTGAGCTTAAGTACGAGATGACGGTCGGCGAGCTCAAGAATCCACGTCAGGCCATGCTTCCCATGCTGGCGGCCGTGGGCGGCGTCGTCGTTCCCGCCTGCATCTACCTGATCTTCAACCATGCCGGCGCCCACAACGGTTGGGCCATCCCCATGGCAACCGATATTGCCTTTGCGCTGGGCGTGCTGTCGCTTTTGGGCAATCGCGTTCCCAACGGTGTGCGCGTGTTCTTCTCGACGCTCGCCATCGCCGACGACCTCATCTCCATCGCCGCCATCGCCATCTTCTACGGTCAGAGCCCCAATCCGTTTTGGCTGGGCGCCGCCGCGCTGGTGACCTGCGCGCTCGTGTGGCTCAACAAGACGCAGCATTACCGCCTTGCTCCGTATTCGGTGCTGGGTCTGCTGTTGTGGTTCTGCATGTTCAAGAGCGGCGTACATGCCACGCTTGCTGGCGTCATCTTGGCCTTTACCATCCCGGCCAAGTGCGGTGTCAAGCTCGACAGCCTTACCGATTGGTTGGGCGAGTGCCTGCCGCTGCTCGATGACCGCTACGACGACGAGGCGCACATCCTGGGCCAGCACGACTTTACCGTCTCGACCACCAGGGTCGAGCGCGTCATGCACCGCGTGACCCCGCCGCTCATCCGCATGGAGCGTCTGATCTCCACGCCGGTCAACTTTGTGATTCTGCCGATCTTTGCGTTCGTGAACGCACAGGTTCGCCTAGTGGGTGTGGACATGAGCACGCTGCTCACCGACCCAGTGACGCTCGGCGTGTACTTTGGCATGCTGCTGGGCAAGCCGATCGGTATCTTTGGCATGACGTTTGCCCTGGTTAAGTTCAGGGTCTGCGAGCTGCCGCACAACGTCAACTGGCACATGATTGCCGGTGTGGGCATTCTGGGCGGCATCGGCTTTACGATGTCGATCCTCATCAGCGGCCTCGCTTTCCCGACGGCCCAGTTTGAGGTTCTGGCTGCCAAGGCCGCCATCCTTGCCGGTTCGGTCACCGCTGCCGTGCTCGGTATGATCTACATGAGCGTGGTCTGCAAACACCCCGCGCCCAAGGACGAGTAAGAGCACATACAAGTTTGAAAACGCCGCCTGTGAACACCATCACAAGCGACGTTTTAGTCATTGGGGACGTTCTTAAACGACTAGGTTTATTCCACCGTTCCGTAGACGGCGCCCCAGCCGTGGGCGGCAAGGGCGGAGTTGAGCTGGTCACAAAGCGATTGGCGGTCGTAGTAGCCGGGCGGCAAAAGGTTCACGATTTCCATGAGGTCGGGCGCCAGGTCCAAGATCTCGGCCTGTACGATGAGATCCAGGCGGTCGATGGCGTGGCGGTCGTAAAACAGCCCGTCGACCAGGCGCTGTAGGTCGCCGAATTCCTCGGCCTGGAACGATCCGTACTCCATAGTGCCTCCTCGGGCGCCTCACGCCGGCATGCGCGGCGATTCGTTATTTATTGCGATGGACTTAATCTATCACGGCTTCATACCGTTGCGGCGGTGGCGGTCTATACTTAGACGAACTGCAACGTACCGCTTCGCGAAAGGTCGCACCCATGCAGACGATCTACCAGAAGATGGAAACCACCGAACTCGATGCCGCCATCGAGGCGCTCAAAGCCGAGGTCGCCGAGGTCAAGGCCAAGGGCCTGGCGCTCGACATGGCCCGCGGCAAGCCGTCGCCCTCCCAGGTGGACATCTCTCGACCCATGCTCGATATCCTCAATGCCGATGCCGATCTGCACGACGGCAACGTCGACTGCTCCAACTACGGCTGCTTTGAGGGCATTCCCTCGGCACGCAAGCTGGCAGGGGAGTTCCTGGGTTGCCCCGCCGAGCAGACGCTCGTACTGGGTTCGTCGAGCCTGCTGATCGAGCACGATATCGCCGGCATGTTTTGGCGCTGCGGCTCGTGCGGCAGCGAGCCTTGGGAGGCTTACGAGGCCGCGCATGACGGCAAGAAGGTCAAGTTCCTGTGCCCTGTTCCCGGCTACGACCGCCACTTTGGCATCACCGCCGACCTGGGCATCGAGAATGTCCCCGTCGCGATGACCGACAACGGCCCCGACATGGACGAGATCGAGCGCTTGGTTGCCGCCGACGACTCCATTAAGGGTATCTGGTGCGTGCCCAAGTATTCCAACCCCACGGGCATCACCTTTAGAGAGGACACCGTGCGCCGCCTGGTCGAGATGCCCACGGCCGCGCCCGATTTCCGCATCTTCTGGGACAACGCCTACTGCGTGCACGACCTGTACGACGAGACCGACGAGCTCGCCAATATCTTCGACCTCGCTCGCGCAGCGGGCACCGAGGACCGCGTGGTGGCATTTGCCTCGACGTCCAAGATCACCTTCCCGGGCGCCGGCATCGGCTTCATCGGTGCGAGTCCCGCGGTCATCGCCGAGTTCTCCAAGCGCCTGAAGGCCGGCCTCATCAGCGCCGACAAGCTCAACCAGCTGCGGCACGTGCGTTTCCTTCCCACCATCGAGGCGGTCAAGGAGCACATGAAAAAGCATGCCGAGTTCTTGCGCCCGCGCTTTGAGGCCGTCGAGCGCAAGCTCACCGAGGGTTTGGGCGACACGGGCTGCGCCACCTGGACGCACCCCCGCGGCGGCTACTTTGTGAGCTTCGATGGTCCCGAGGGCTCGGCCCAAAAGGTCGCCGCGCTTTGTGCCGACCTGGGCGTCAAGCTCACGCCGGCCGGTGCTACCTGGCCCTATGGCAAGGATCCGCGCGATACCAACATCCGCATCGCGCCGAGCTATCCCACGGTCGAGGACCTGGAGGCCGCGCTCGATGTGCTGGTGCTGGCCGTTAAGCTTGTCGCTGCCGAGCTTGCGCGTGCCGAGCGCGCCTAACGCGCGGCTTCCCGTACTATCCGCACTTTCGATACGTAAAGGAGCGTATACATGGATTTGGGTATTTCCACCAACCCCACGCCAGAGCTCTACACCATTAAGGTAACCGGCGAGATCGATATCTCTAACGCCGATAGCCTGCGCAATGCCATCGACCTGGCGCTCGAGCAGCCCACTGAGGCCGTTGAGCTCGATTTTGCCCAGGTGAGCTACATCGATTCGACGGGCATTGGCGTGCTCGTGGGCGCCGCGCACCACGCGGTCGACCACGGCAAGCGCTTTAGCTGCACCAATGTGCAGCCCCAGGTGATGCGCGTGGTTCAGCTGTTGGGTGTCGACCAGGAGATTTCGATCACCGCTGCATAATCTTTGTCCCCAAAAGGGCGTGCCGTTTGGCATATGTTTGTGATGCGCTCGGACGTTTTGGCGTACGGGCGCTATACTTGACCGAATGAATAGACGAGTTCCGGCCGAATGGCGCGGTGCGGGCTCGACTCACATCGAGCCTTGGAGGTATGTGTGTTTGGTATTGGAGAGGGTGAGCTCGCGATCATCGTGGTCTTCGGCTTTTTGCTGTTTGGCCCGGATAAGCTCCCACAGATGGGCCGCACAATCGGCCGTGCCATCCGTCAGTTCCGCGAGACGCAGGAAAAGATGACGGCCGTTGTTCAGTCCGAGATTATCGATCCGGTGAGCGAGGCCGCATCGGCCCCGGTCAAGCCCAAGAAGGCTGCCGTCGATGACGATTCCGATGCGGACGAGGATGCCGTCGAGACGGCTGCGCCCGCAAAGAAGGAGACTTTTGCCGAGCGCCGTGCCCGCCTTGCCGCCGAGAAGGCTGCGAGCGAGGGTGCCACCGAGGGCGAAGGCGCTGCTGATGAGGCCGAGCCCGCCAAGGCCGAGCCTGCTGCTGCCGCCGAGCCCGAGCCTGCTGCAGAGCCGGAGCCGGAGCCCGAGCCGGCAGAGCCCACGACGGCTGACCTCTACGCCCGTCGTCCCCGCAAGCGCAAGGCCGTCGTCGACCAGCTCGCTCGCGAGCTCGAGGCCGAGGACGACGCCGCTGCCGCCGATGCCCCGAAGGGAGGCGATGAGTAATGCCTATCGGACCTGCGCGTATGCCGCTCTTCGATCACCTGGGAGAGCTCCGTCGCCGCCTGACCATCGTGGTCGTGTCAGTCTTTGCCGCCGCTATCGTGCTGTATTTCGCCACGCCTGTGGTGCTCGACATCCTGAAAGATCCCATCCGCTCCTTTGTGCCGGACGGTAAGTTCTACATCACCACCACGCTCGGCGGTTTTGGCTTGCGCTTCTCGCTGGCCATCAAGATGGCCGTGGTCATGTGCACGCCCATGATCATCTGGCAGATTCTGGCGTTTTTCCTGCCGGCGCTTCGCCCCAACGAGCGCAAGTGGGTCGTGCCCACGGTGCTCGCCTCGACGGTGCTGTTCTTCCTGGGCGCAATCTTCTGCTACTTCATCATTATCCCGGCAGGCTTTGAGTGGCTTATCGGCGAGACCTCGGCCGTTGCTACGGCGTGGCCCGATCTGGAGAACTACGTCAACATGGAGCTGCTCTTTATGTTCGGCTTTGGTGTGGCGTTTGAGCTGCCGCTCATCATCTTCTACCTGTCCGTCTTCCATATCGTGTCCTACGCGGCCTTCCGCAGCGCCTGGCGTTACGTATACGTTGGCCTGCTCGTGGGATCGGCTGTGATAACGCCCGACGGCTCGCCCGTTACGCTGGGCCTCATGTACGGCGCCCTGCTCTCGCTCTACGAGATCTCGCTTGCCATTGCCCGTGTGGTCATCACCGCGCGCGAGGGCAAGGAGGGCTTGTTTGTGAGTCGTCTGGACCTGTTCTCGGACGATGAGGACGACGAGGAGTAAATCGGTATGCACGAGGTTGGCATTGTCAACGGCATACTCGATACAGTGATTCGCGCGGCGCGTGGGGCGGGGGCCTCGCGCGCCGTTTTGGTAACGCTGCGTATCGGGGATATGACCGAAGTTGTGCGCGAGGCGCTCGACTTTGCGTGGGAGACATTTCGCGACGAGGACCCGCTCACGAAGGGCTGCGAGCTTGCCGTGGAGGAGGTTCATCCACAAAGCGAGTGTCTGGACTGCGGCGAGGTTTTCGACCACGATCGCTTCCATTGCCGCTGCCCCCAATGTGGCGGCGCCAACGTGCGCCTGTTGCACGGCCGCGAGCTCGACATCGCCAGTATCGAGATCGAAACCCCCGACGATTAGTCCGCTAGCCATCTGGTGATGGGGTATAAAGGGGCCAAAGTAAGGAGTGCCGAGTATGGCCGAGAAAACAATTGATATCGCATCGCCGATTCTGTCGCGCAACGAGCGCCTGGCAGATCAGCTGCGTCAGCGATTTAAAGAGACAAACACCTATGTGATCAATGTGCTGTCGAGCCCCGGTTCGGGCAAGACCACCACGATTTTGGGCACCAACGAGCGCCTGCGCGACAAGGCGGGCCTGCGTTGCGCCGTCATCGAGGGCGACATCGCCTCGGACGTCGACGCCATCACCATGAAGGAAGCCGGCATGCCCGCCATCCAGATCAACACGGGCGGCCTGTGCCACCTCGAGGGCAACATGATCATGGAGGCCGTTGACGCGTTCGACCAGGCGGTGGGCCTTCAAAATATCGACGTTATCTTTATCGAAAACGTGGGTAACCTGGTCTGCCCAGTCGACTTTGACCTGGGCGAGAACCTGTCCATCATGATTCTCTCGGTGCCCGAGGGCGACGACAAGCCCATTAAGTACCCGGGCATTTTCCAGCATGCCGGCGCGCAGCTGCTCAACAAGGTCGACGTGGCTCCGGCTTTCGATTTTGACATGGATAGGTATACTAAGACACTCGATGACCTCAATCCGCAGGCGCCGCGGTTTGCCGTGAGCGCGCGCAAGGGCGAGGGCATGGATGCCTGGTGCGATTGGCTCATCGGGCAGATTGAGCAAGCAAGGGCGTAAGTCGGCCGCCATACGGGCGGGCGTAGCCGCAGAGATACGAGATAGGAGCCTCTTTTGAAGCTCATCATCGCCGAGAAAAACGACGCCGCGCGTCAGATCGCCGAGCGTCTGTCCACGGGCAAGCCCAAAAAGGACAAGGTGTACAACACCGCCATCTACCGTTTTGAGTGGAAGGGCGAGGAGTGCGTGACGATCGGCCTTGCCGGTCACATCCTTGCGCCCGATTTTTGCGACAGCGTGCTGTTCGATAAAAAGCTGGGCTGGTATTCGGTCACCGAGGACGGCGAGATGCTGCCGGCCGACATACCCGATGGCCTGGCGCGTCCGCCCTACGACACCAAGCGCAAGCCGTTCCTTGCCGATGGCATCTCCATTAAGGGCTGGAAGCTCGAGAGCCTGCCGTATCTCACCTGGGCGCCCGTCATTAAACTGCCGGCCGAGAAAGAGCTCATTCGCTCGCTCAAGAACCTTGCCAAGAAGTCCGACAGCGTCATTATCGCCACGGACTTCGACCGTGAGGGCGAGCTGATCGGTTCGGACGCCCTCAACAAGGTGCGCGAGGTTGCGCCCGACCTGCCGGTCGCCCGCGCCCAGTACTCTTCGTTTACCAAGGCCGAGATCACGCAGGCCTTCGATAATCTCGTCTCGCTCAACCAGAACCTGGCCGACGCCGGCGAGAGCCGTCAGCACATCGACCTCATCTGGGGCGCGGTGCTCACGCGTTACCTGACGCTCGCCAAGTTTGGCGGCTTTGGCAACGTGCGTTCTGCCGGCCGCGTGCAGACGCCGACGCTTGCCCTGGTGGTCGAGCGCGAGCGCGAGCGCATGGCGTTTGTGCCCGAGGACTATTGGCAGATTCGCGGCATGGGTGCCGCGCAGGGCGCAGCCGAGGACGACCGCTTTAAGATTGCGCACAAGACGGCGCGCTTTACCGACAAGGATGCTGCTGAGGCGGCGTACGGCCACGTTGACGGCGTTGCGACGGCAACCGTCGCCGCGGTGACCAAGCGTTCGCGCAAGCAGCAGCCGCCCACGCCGTTTGCGACCACCTCGCTGCAGGCTGCCGCCGCAGCCGAGGGCATCTCACCTGCGCGTACCATGCGCATCGCCGAGTCTCTCTACATGGCGGGCCTCATCAGCTACCCGCGTGTCGACAATACCGTGTACCCTGCGACGCTCGACCTGGGCGCCGTGGTGAGCGACCTGGCAAAGATCAACCCGGCGCTGGCGCCCGTGTGCAAAAAGGTGCTCGCCGGTCCCATGAAGCCCACGCGCGGCAAGGTCGAGACCACCGACCACCCGCCTATCTATCCCACGGGCGAGGGCGATCCGTCCGCGCTCGACGGTGGTCAGCGCAAGCTCTACGACCTCATCGCCCGCCGCTTCCTGGCAACGCTTATGGGTCCTGCGACCATCGAGAACACCAAGCTCGAGCTCGATGTGAACGGCGAGCCGTTCGTGGCTTCGGGCGATGTGCTCGTGACCCCCGGTTTCCGCGAGGCATACCCGTACGGTCTCAAGCGCGACGAGCAGATGCCGCCGCTGGAGCAGGGCGATACGGTCGATGTGTTCGACATTAAGCTCGAGGCCAAGCAGACCGAGCCGCCCGCGCGCTACAGCCAGGGCAAGCTCGTGCAGGAGATGGAAAAGCGCGGCCTGGGCACCAAGTCCACGCGCGCGAGCATCATCGAGCGCCTGTACGCCGTGCGCTATCTCAAAAACGATCCCGTGGAGCCGAGCCAGCTGGGTATCGCCATCATCGATGCGCTGTCGCGGTTTGCCCCGCGCATCACGAGCCCCGATATGACCAGCGAGCTCGACGGCGACATGACCCGCGTGGAGCGCGGCGAGGACACCGAAGAGCATGTCGTGACGCACTCGCGCGCGCTGCTGGCCGGCGTGCTCGACGAGCTGCTCAAGCATACGCAGGAGCTGGGTGATGCTATCAGCGACGCCGTCACGGCCGATGCGCGCGTGGGCGCCTGCCCCAAGTGCGGCAAGGATTTGGTTATGAAGACGAGTGCCAAGACCCGTGGCAGCTTTATCGGCTGCATGGGATGGCCCGACTGCGACGTGACCTATCCGGTGCCGAGTGGCGTCAAGGTAAGCCCGCTCGAGGGCGAGGCCGCCGTGTGCCCCGAGTGCGGTGCGCCGCGCATTAAGTGCCAGCCGTTCCGCCAGAAGGCCTTCGAGATCTGCGTGAACCCCACGTGCCCCACCAACTACGAGCCCGACCTTAAGGTGGGTGAGTGCAAGGTGTGTGCCGAGGCCGGACGCCATGGCGACCTGATCGCACACAAGAGCGAGAAGAGCGGCAAGCGCTTTATCCGCTGCACCAACTATGACGATTGCGGCGTGAGCTATCCGCTGCCGGCGCGTGGAAAACTCGAGGCGACGGGCGAGACCTGTCCCGAGTGCGGCGCTCCCATCGTGGTGGTCAACACGGCGCGCGGTCCGTGGCGTATCTGCGTCAACATGGACTGCCCGACCAAGGAGAAGAAGCCCGCCCGCGGCCGCAAGACTGCGACCAAGGCGAGCACGGCGAAGAAAACCACGGCAGCAAAGAAGACTGCTGCCAAGAAGACGACCGCTAAAAAGACGACGGCCAAGAAATCGACAACCAAAAAGACGGCTGCCGACAAGTAACCGAGCACATATAGACACGGCGGGGCCGGGCGCGCAAATGCAAATGCGCGCCCGGCCCCGCTTCTAAGTTGCGGTGAAATAGGGACTGTTTTTGCTGGCAAAAGGCCTAATTAATCCCTATTTCACCGCAAGTTTTGATCAGTTGTTGGGATTACTTCACCTCGACAGGCTTGGCGCCGGGATAACGGTCCTCAAAGTCCTGACGGTACTTGTTGCTGTTGGTTCCCGGCTCGTTGTCGCGTGCCAACGGCGCCACGATCTCGTCTTTATGGTCCTCGGGCTTGGAGTACTTCAGGCTGATTTCCCAGGCATCGCAGATTGCGTCAATGCGGTGGTCTAGGTCGTCATACAGGGCAACGATGTCTTTCCAGGAACTGTAGTTCTTAGAGCTCATGGGGACGTCCAGGTCCTCGACGATATCGTAGTACTGTTCGATGGTGTCTTCCGTGCGCTCGGCGACGTCGGCGAGATTTTGACGGGTGGTACGGTCCTCTTCCAGATAGCTGCCATTGAAGGCCTGCGCGCAGGCGCGGACCTGGCTATCGAGATCTTCGAGTAGGTCGTAGTACTCGCTCAGACGACGGTAGAGGTTCTGCTCGGAGAGGGTCGCTTCGCCGCCATCCTCGTCGTCATCATCGTCATCGTCGTAAAGACTATTGAGGTCACCGAGAGGCTTAAGGTCATCATCGTCGACATCATGGTGCAGCTTGGTAACCTCGGCAGTCGTTTGCGTGGCAGCGTTGTCGAAAGGCTTGATCACAAAGAAAACGACCAGGGCGACGATGATTGCCAGCAGCACAACGATAACGGCGACAAGCGCCCTGGTAGCGCTCTTTTTTGCGGCGGGGGCCTGCGGTGAATCAGGCGCGTACGTAGATGCCGGTTGCTGTTGGGGCGAGGTGTCCGCGACGGGTATGCGCTGCGTCGTTTCGACCGCTGCGGAGCTGGCGGCGGGGTCGGGGCGATAGGCGAGGGGATCGTCCGGCTTAGCTTGCGGCGTATCGAGGAAGCCGGTCTGCTCAAACGCGGGTTGGTCATTGCTTGCGGTTGTCTGCTCAACGGGTGCACCACATGAGGTGCAGAACTTGGCATCATCTGCAAGAAGTTTGCCGCACGAGGCGCAATACCGAGACATTGCCACTCCTTTCGCCACATTTCAAATCAATACGACGATTATACCCAGCGTCCAAAAGTCCCCATCATAAGTTGCGGTGAAATAGGGACTGTTTGGCGGTCTCAGAGCTTCAATCAGTCCCTATTTCACCGCAACTTTGGAAAGACACCTTTAGCCATTGGGGACGCGCCGAGCACTGGGGTATCATGGCTTGGTTGATATATCTGCATTTATGCGCCTTGTAGGAAGGGGCTGCGCTCATGGCTTTTGAGCCCGCTCAACATAGCTTTATCACGCTCGAGGGCGTCGATGGTGCCGGCAAGTCCACGCAGGCGCGTCTGCTTGCCCGCGCGCTCGAGCTCGCTGGCCACCAGGTTGTGAGCCTGCGCGAACCGGGCGGCACCGCCATCAGCGAAAAGATCCGTGCTCTGCTGCTCGACCCCGCCAATACGGCGATGGGCGACACCTGCGAGTTGCTGCTCTACGAGGCGGCGCGCGCCCAGTTGGTGCACGAGGTCATCGCGCCCGCCCTCGCCGCCGGCAAGGTGGTCCTGTGCGACCGCTTCTACGATTCCACAACCTGCTACCAGGCATTTGCCGACGGCCTCGACCGCCAGATGGTGCACGACGCCAACAACCTGGCCGTCGCGGGAACACACCCGACGCTCACGCTCGTCTACCACATCACGCCCGAGCAGGCGGCGCTACGCATGGCCGCCCGTGGCGCGGCAGATCGCATGGAGGCAAAAGGCATGGCATTCCAGGAGCGTGTCTACCAGGGCTTTTGCGCAATTGCCGCCGAGGAGCCAAACCGCGTAAAGCTCATCGACGCCACCGTGCCCATCGAGGAGGTCTTCGGGAAGACGGTCGAGCAGGTTCGCGCGTACGGTCTCGACATTCCGCAAGACGCCGTCGCCGCCGCGCTTGCCAAGGAGGCCGAGTAACATGGCCCCCGCTCAGGCAAGCCTGCTGGCC
Source organism: uncultured Collinsella sp. (assembly GCA_900549555.1). GTDB lineage: Bacteria > Actinomycetota > Coriobacteriia > Coriobacteriales > Coriobacteriaceae > Collinsella. The sequence continues at coordinate 17,518 of UROO01000006.1, forward strand.
AAGCTCGACACCCAACAGCGCGTGCGCGACTTTTTGACCAACGCCGTCGCCAGCGGCCGCGCATCGCACGCCTACCTGTTTTTGGGCGCTCCCGGCGCCGGTAAGCTCGATGCCGCATGGGCGCTCGCCCAGGCCTTCCTGTGCGAGCAGGACGGCTGCGGCGCATGCGACAGCTGCGTGCGCGTTGCACGGCACACACATCCCGACGTGCACTATTACACGCCTGAGAGCGCCACGGGCTACCTCATTGCCCAGACCCGCGAGCTACTCGACGACGTGCCGCTGGCGCCCATCCGCGCTAAGGCCAAGGTCTACATCATCGACCGTGCCGAGCAGCTGCGCGCTAACACCGCCAACGCACTGCTCAAGACACTCGAGGAGCCGCCCGAGGGCGTTATGTTTATCTTGCTGGGCACCTCGGCAGACGTGATGCTGCCCACCATCGTGAGCCGCTGCCAGTGCGTGCCGTTTCGGCTGGTGTCGCCCGCCGTGGCCGCGCGTGCCGTGAGTCGCGCGACGGGTCAGGACCTCGCGCGTTGCCGCATGGCGGTCGCCGTGGCGGGGAGCCCCACGCGCGGCATCGAGTTCCTTAAGAGTGCCGAGCGCCAGGATGCTCGCCGCCAGATGGTCCGCGCCATCGATTCTCTCATCGCTGCCGACGAGGCCGATGTGCTCAGTCGCGCCAAGTCGCTCATCGTCGCCGTCAAGGCGCCGCTCGCCGAGGTCAAGTCCACGCAGGAAAAGGTGCTCGAGCAAAACGCCGATTACCTGTCGCGTGGAGCATTGAAGCAGCTTGAGGACCGTAACAAGCGCGAACTCAACGCGCGCGAGCGTTCGGGTATCATGGAAGCGCTGGCGAGCGCACGGACGCTCATGCGCGACGTGCTGCTGACACTTCAGGACGAGGCGGCCGACGTCGTGAACGAAGACGTGCGCGACACGATCGGTCGGCTTGCCGCCGCGACGAATGTTGCGGGTGCCACCCGGGCGCTCGAGGCGGTCGCGACCGCCGAGCGCAACATCGCCAGAAACGTTACTCCCCAGCTGGCCATCGAGGTCATGCTGTTCGATATCAGGAAGGCACTGAAATGCCGTTAGTCGTACCCGTTAAGTTTACCTACGCCTCGCGCGACCTGTGGTTTGACCCGCAGGATCTGGATATCCTCGAGGCCGATTATGCCATTTGCTCCACTGAGCGCGGAACCGAGATCGGCCTGGTCACGGCCGATCCCTTCGAGGTGCCGCAGGACGAGATCGGCCAGCCGCTCAAGCCCGTGCTGCGCGTTGCAAGCGACATCGACCTGCAGCTTGCCGACGACCTGGCTATCCAGGGTGACGAGGCCATGGTCGACTTCCGCCGTCTGGTCAAGGAGCTCGACCTCGAGATGAAGCCGGTCGGCGTCGAGTACCTGTTTGGCGGCGAGAAGGCTGTGTTCTACTTTGCTGCCGAGGAACGCGTCGATTTCCGTCAGCTCGTCAAGGACCTGTCTTCGACGCTGCACATTCGCGTCGACATGCGCCAGATCGGTGTGCGTGACGAGACCCGCCTGGTGGGCGGCTATGCCCAATGCGGACAGGAGCTCTGCTGCACGCGCTTTGGCGGACAGTTTGAGCCCGTCTCGATTCGCATGGCAAAAGAGCAGGACCTGCCGCTCAACTCGTCCAAGATCAGCGGCGTTTGCGGCCGCCTGATGTGCTGTCTGCGCTATGAGTTCGAGGCGTACAAGGACTTTAAGAGCCGTGCGCCCAAAAAGAAGACGCTCATCGATACGCCGCTTGGCAAGGCGCGTATCCAGGAATATGACACGCCGCGTGAGCAGCTGGTGCTGCGCCTGGAGAACGGCAAAGTCTTTAAGGTCAACCTGGCCGATATGACGTGCTCGGAGGGCTGCAAAAAGAAGGCCGCCGAGCAGGGCTGCAACTGCCGCCCCGATTGCGTAACGCGCGACGTGCTCGAGCGCATCGAGTCGCCCGAGATGCGCCTGGCGCTCATGGAGCTCGATCGCGAGAATGGCGTCGATGTGGGCGATGGCCTGTCGAGTGCCGACCGTCTGGCCGGCACATCGATGCCCAAGCGCCGTCGTCGCGATGCCGAATCCGATGCTCGCGCTGCTCAGGGCCAGGGCGAGGGCCGTGGCCGTGGAAAGGGCCGCGGCAAGACCGAGGCACCCGAGGCCGAGGAGGCAGCCGGTGGTCGTCGCCGCCGCAAGCGCGCGGCGTCCGTCGACAATGGCGAGGCCGCGGGCAAGAACGCTTCTCGCGAGCGCGAGACTCAGCAGCCCCAGCAGCAAAACCGCGGCGGTGGCATGAACCCCACGCGCCGTCGCCGCCGTCACCTGTCGAGCGAGGAGCGCGAGGACGCCTTCCGCGCCGCAGCCGCTCGCGAGGCCGGTGCCGCTCCCAAGGACGCCTCGGGCTCCGATGCGCCTGCTGACAAGGGCGGCAAGCCGCGTGGCGAGGAGGAGCGCGCACCGCGTCCGCGTCGTCGCCATTCCTCGGGTGCGCAGCAGAAGCCCTCGGTTCCTTCTGTGGCCGATCAGGTTTCGGATGGCGAAGTCAAGGTCACGCGCCGTCGTCCTGGAGACGGCGGGGGAGCTGCCGCCAAGGCTTCGCGCGGCGGTACTCGCGACGAGCGCGAACCGCGTGAGAATAGCGGTGGCGAGGGCTCGACCGACCAGGGTCAAAAGCGTCGCCGTCGCCGTCGCTCCCGCAAGCCGCGCCAGGACGGTGGTGAAGGCTCGACCCACACCTCGTCCGCACCGCAACCGCCTGCCGGCGAATAACGTCCGTAAGCGGATGTGACCCGCCTGACCCCAGCGCCTCTGGGTATCATGGCTCTACACCGACAACCCTCCCTTCGCCTTCGCGTAGGGAGGGTTGTGTCATGAAGAGACATCTGAACGTATTGACTCGCTTGCAGGGCGCAGGTGTCCTACCGTTTGCGGACGAATTGCTACCGCTTGCCGAGCACGCGACATACGAGGCGCTCGAGGCGTTGTCGCCTACGCGATGCGCCGGCTGCGAGCGTTCCGGTGCGCTGATCTGCCAGGATTGTCTGGCATCGCTCGCACTCATCGACCCGTGCCATAGCTGCATCCGATGCGGCGCCCCGTTTGGGGATTTGCTGTGCACCGAGTGCTCGGTCGAGGGCGCGTCTTCGGCAATGGCCGAGGCGCTCGATTGCTGCCTGGCGTGTGCCGTCTATGCACATCCGCTGCCGCGCATCATTAAAGCGTACAAGGATGCGGGCGAGCGACGTCTGGCACCGTATCTGGCGGAGCTACTCTACGACACTGCCTTGCATGCCCAGGTGGCAGCCCCCGATCGCTACGGCAGTGTGCTGTCCGGCGCCGACGCGGTGGTATTTGTGCCCGCGACTGCGGCAGCGTTTCGGCGGCGTGGATTCGACCATATGGAAGCAATCGCGCGCCCGTTTTGCGATCTTTCGGGTGTGTCGTTGCTGGACGCCCTGGTCAAATACGGTCACGGTGACCAGCGCGAGCTCGGTCGCGATGAGCGCCGGGGACATGCCCGGGGCATGTACGAGACAGTCGAGGATGTGCGCGGCTGTCGCCTGCTGCTCATCGATGATGTCATTACCACGGGTGCGACCATGGCGGCGGCCTCGGCGGAGCTCAAGCGTGCCGGCGCCGCGGCAGTCGATGGTCTCGCTATCGCACGCGTTTGGTAGGGGGTGGTTTTGTGGCAGTGAAGATAGCGCGGCGCATCGAGCCGACAAGCGAGCAACTGGCGGCCTCCGTAATCCTGACTGGCGCCTCGGCACTGCGCATGATGCGCGCCGAGCGCCGACAAATGGGTTACATCAGCTGGAGAGACCTCTATCCCGATGAAGAGCGCCGTGCGCTGCATACATCGTCTCCCTCGGCCAAGGACATCTATCTTCCCGATTTGGTGCGGATCGGGGCCGTGAGTGGCGAGGTCCAAGAAGACTTGTGCCTGCTGGTGGGGTCGGCGAAGCAGCGTCGCCGCATGCCTGGTGCAAGCTGGTCCGTTTGTTCTACAGACCTGCCGGACGCCTCGATTTTGGAGGTGGAGCCGGGGGTGTACAGCTTGTCTCCCGAGGCCCTCTGCGTAGCCGTTGCGCGCGAAGTCGGCTGTATCCAAGCATTTGCCCTGGCCCAGGAGCTGTGCTCCAAGATTTCGCTGAGCGATCGCGGGCAGTATCTGCCCCCTTACAGCTCGCCCACCGTGAACAGGCTTGCAAAGGATAGGGACCAGCCGTCAGATGTGGGCTACTTTGAGGTCGAGCCAGTGCTGACGCCCGATCGCCTGGCAGATTACCTTGCGGCATGCAAGGGGAGCGCGGCCAAGCAGCTGCGGCGGCTGTGCCCCTATCTGTCGGAAAACCTGCGCTCGCCCATGGAATGCATCATGCTTGCCATGTTTTCGCTTCCGTTTTCCTATGGCGGATTTGCCTGCGGTCCCTTTAAGACCGACCACAAAATCGAGTTCAACGACCGTGCGCAGGCGATCTCGGGGATGCCGTATGCGGTTTGCGATGCCTATCAGGAAGCAGCTCGGTTTGACCTGGAATACAACGGTGAGCAGGGCCATTCGTCTCGCGGCGGGCGCATTCACGATGAAAAACGCAATACGGGTTTGGCGTCCATGGGGATCGAGGTCGCGACGGTCAACAACGAGATGCTCTGCGACATGGAGGCGTTAGAGGCACTCGCATGGCGCATATACCAACGCATGGGTAAGCGATATCAGAATCGTGTAGAGGCTCGTCGAAAGAGGCAAGATGCTCTGCTGAATACGCTCCGAGCGTGCTTTGGGCTCAAGCCGGCGTAAAACTATGGCTTTATAGGGGGTCTGTTTATATGCCCTGTGCAAAAAACGGCAAATATGAGTACTGCTACTAGATTAGTGACAGCAAAAATAAAGAAACTTGGGCCGAAAAACTGGATTCAGCGATGAGATAATAAACGAATGTGGAATATCTTGGCGCCAAGCGGGCTGTGCGGAACTCAAAAAGGGCTCGTGGGGCGGAAATACGCTGCTACTAAATTGGTAGCAGTACTCATATTTGCCGTTTTTTGCACACGGCACCCTGAGACGGGTGGCCCGGAGCTCCCCGTGGGGGGAGCTCCGGGCTTCATGGGGGCACGAATGACCCGCCCCGACCTGCGAAATCTGTGCTCGCGATGCGAATAACGTCCCTAACCTTAAACTATAGCTTGAACTTAGCTATAATGCCCTACGTTCCTGCCAGGCTGTGGTTGCGGACGGACGAAATGCCCATCCTAGTCCAAGACAGACGCGGTCAAAGGGATCCACGTAAGCGACCGCGTGCGCGCGGCGCGATCATGGCGCGTCCTAGATGTAAGCCGCACCGTCCGTTCTACTTTCTTTGGGGCAATACCGCCTCGCGGGCGAGCGGGCCAGTCGTGAAGGTGGCTGCGGCCTCCCGAGCAAACGCCCCGGTGCGCAAGTGTGGGGTCAAATACCAGGTCAGCTGGTGGGAACACCCGTTATTCCGCGCAACGCACGGATTGTATACGACACAGAAGGCAGGGTAGTGGACATGGTGAGGGGCAGCTTGATGCACGCGGCTCGGTTAGGTGCTGGGACCGCGGCGGTCATTGCCGTATTGGGCTTGAGCGGATGCGCGTTCAATCCACTGTCCACGTTCACGACACCCACGATTGACCAGATCGAGCGCGAGACCGTTACCCCTACGGTGTCGGACGATGCCCTGGTCACTCCCGGCACCCTGACGGTTGCCCTCGATACCTCCGATGCTCCGCAGGCCATGCAGGGCGCCGATGGTAACCTCACGGGCTACGCGGTCGACGCTGCCCGCGCCCTTGCAAGTCGCATGGGCCTCAAGGTTGCTTTCGTCGATGCGTCTTCTGCCGATTCCGCGCTTGGCGACAAAAAGGCCGACATCTTCATTGGCGACATCAATTCCACGGATGGTGACATCAGCACGCTTGGTACTTGCCTGTACGACGCTGCGGCAGTGTTCGGAAAGACGAGCGATGGCGAGTCGCTGAGCGTTTCCACCGAAACGCTTAACACCGCTACCCTGGGCGTTCAGACCTCTTCGGCCTCGCAGGAAGCGCTCGCCAAGCAGAGCATCACGGCCAACCAAAAGACCTTCTCCAACGTCAACGAGTGCTTTGAGGCGCTCAAGTCCGGCGAGGTCGACTACGTGATTTGCGACTCCACAGCCGGCGGCTACCTTGCGCGCCTGATGAGCCAGATCTCTTACGTCGGCGCGCTCGAGACGCCCTCGACGCTCGGCGTCGCGGGCCTCGCGGCCAACGACGAGCTATGCCGCGCCGTGAGCGATGCCCTCGACGGTATCACGGTCGATGGTACGCTCGAGGCGGTCCACTCCGTCTGGTACGGCACGATGCCCTATGACCTCACCACCAAGACGGTCTCGGGCGCCGACGTGCAGTCGACCGACACCGGATCCAGCGAGTCCGCATCCTCCGATTCGAGCAGCGAGGGCGCAACCTCCGAGGATAAATCGTCCAGCCAGGAGGGTACTATCACCGACGACGACATTAACAAGCTCAATAGCTAGTTATTGCTAGGGGTGGCGTCTCCTATGCGCTAGGAGAGACGCCTCTTCACGGTTTCAACACGCATTGCCGGGCTTTCCCAACAGGGGAGCCCGGCTTTTTCATCCCAATAAAACCAGCAGGTCAAAGCCAATTTTCGGGACCAAATACAAAGTCGCCGTCGCCCTCCTATAGCGCACTTTGCCACAGAAAAGTGCGAGACTTCGGTATGCGGTATCAAGCAATCGTTATTCGGGTCTTTGGGAATTCGGGTGATTAAATGCACGGCAATGGGTACATAGCCAGTACAGTAAGTCCCCGAGGCAGATTGGAGCCACGTATGGATATCAAGGTTTCTGGACGCAAGACGACGGTAACCGATGCTCTGCGTGCGCATGTGGATGAGAAGATCGGCGAGGCGCTCAAGGTTTTCGATATCGAGCCCATGACGGTCGACGTTGTACTTCGCTATGAGAAGAACCCCTCGAACCCCAACCCGGCAATCGTCGAGGTCACGGTTCGTGCCCGCGGTTCTGTGATTCGTGTTGCCGAGCACGGTGCAGATATGTACGCCGCCATCGACCTCTCCGCCGATAAGGTCACCCGTCAGCTGCGCAAGTTCAAGACCAAGGTCGTGGACAACCGCCAGGGCGGTGCCAGCGCAGCGGATGTCGCACCGGTCGAGCGCGTCGAGGATCTGGCCGACCTGCTGCTGCCCGAGGAGGAGGACGACCTGCTCGTCCGCGAGAAGGTCATCGATGTCACCCCGATGACTGAGGAGCAGGCGCTGGTGCAGACTGATCTGCTCGGCCACGACTTCTACGTGTTCGAGAACGCGACGACTGGCCTCATCAATGTGGTGTATCACCGTAAGAATGGTGGATATGGCATCATCAAGCCCCGTATCGAAACACTTGACGAGTAAAATACGTTAACTTGCATGTGTTAACGGTTGGCGGCCATCCCATGCGGGTGGCCGCCTTTTTACGTAAGGAGTCGCTTTGATGGATAAGGCCGCATCCGCCGGTCATTCGAACCGCTGCCGCATCGTCGTCGATACCTGCTGCGACTTTAGCCCCGAGGTCGCCGCGAACCTCGATGTCGATATCTTGGGCTTCCCCTTCATTATCGATGGCGAGGAGCGCACGGACGATATCTGGTCGAGCATGAGCCCTAAGGAGTTCTACGACCGCATGCGCGCCGGCGCTCGCGTGTCTACCTCCGCCGTGTCGCTCGGTCGCTATATCGAGTTCTTTACCGAGTGCGCCAAAGAAGGCACGCCCACGGTCTACCTGTGCTTTACCTCGGCGCTGTCGTCGAGCTACAACTCCGCGTGCCAGGCGGCAGATGCCGTGCGCGCCGAGTATCCCGATTTTGAGCTCTACGTGGTCGACAACGCTCTGCCCTGCGCGACCGGCGCGCTCTTGGCGCTCGAGGCTGTCCGTCAGCGCTCGGCGGGACTGACCGCCAAGCAGCTGGTCGATTGGGCAAACGAGGCAAAGACCTACGTCCACGGCTACTTTACGCTCGAGAGCTTTGACGCGCTGGCTGCCGGCGGCCGCATTCCGCCCGCGGCGGCGCAGCTCACGGCAAAGCTCGATGTCAAGCCCGAGCTCTCCTACGACCTTGCCGGCTCGCTGTCGCTGATCGGCGTCAACCGCGGCCGCAAGAAGGCGCTCAAGTCCATCCTCAAGTCGTTCCGCGAGAACTACGTGCCCGACCGCACCATGCCCATCGCCATCATGACGGCCGATGCCGAAAAGGACGGTGACTGGCTCGAAGCCGCCATCCGCAAGGAGGAAGGCTGCGCCGACGTCACGATCATTCGCGGCTCCGTGGGTCCCACCATTGGCTCGCACGTGGGCCCCGGCATGGTGGCCTGCGCGTTTTGGGGCAAGAATCGCGCCGAGAAAGCCTCGCTTTCCGACCGTATCGCCCGCCGCGTGCGCGGTCAGTAGGCAAGCGCTGCGTCCGTTATCGCCCTCGACTCACAGCCCAAACGCTGGCACCGAGTATTCAACCTGGTAACAACACCCAACCCAAAAGGAAAGGTTTCATGGCAAACAAGCTCTCCGTCGCATTTATCGGCACCGGAATCATGGGTGCCCCCATCGCCGGCCACATTCTGGACGCCGGCTATCCCGTCACGGTCAACAACCGCACCAAGTCCAAGGCGGCGGCGCTTATCGAGCGCGGCGCCGTCTGGGCAGATACGCCGGCCGATGCCGCGGCGAACGCCGATGTCGTCTTTACCATGGTGGGCTATCCCTCCGAGGTCGAGGAGCTCTACCTGGCGGGCGACGGCCTGCTCGCGTGCACCAAGCCTGGCGCGGTCTTGATCGACCTCACCACGAGCTCGCCCGAGCTCGCCCGTGACATTGCCGAGGCCGCCCAGGTTTCTGGTCGCATGGCGTTTGACTGCCCCGTCACCGGCGGCGAGTCGGGCGCTATCGCCGGTACGCTCACGGCTATCGTGGGCGCTACCGAGAACGACATCGCTCCGGTCCGCGATATCCTTTCCACCTTTGCGGCAACCATCTGCTGCTTCGACGGCGCCGGCAAGGGCCAGGCTGCCAAGCTCGCCAACCAGGTGTCGCTGGGCGCCTGCATGGTCGGCATGGCCGATGCGCTGGCGTTTGCCGAGCTGAGCGGCCTCGATCTGGAGAAAACCCGTCAGATGATCCTGGGCGGCACCGGCAAGTCCGGCGCCATGGAGAGCCTGGCGCCCAAGGCGCTCGACGGCGACTACAAGCCCGGCTTTATGGTCGAGCACTTCATCAAGGACCTGCGCCTGGCACTCGCTTACGCCGACGATCGCGAGCTCGCGCTGCCCGGCGCCGACGTCGCCTTTACGCTCTATGACATGCTCGACGCCATTGGTGGCGCCAAGCTGGGCACCCAGGCCATTACGGTCCTCTACAAGGAGGAGGCCGACGCCATCGCCGCCGGTCTGGACTGGTCGCAGTATCGTCCCGAGGAGCACGGTGCTCACGAGGACGGCTGCAGTTGCGGCGAGCACGGCGACGACCACGAGTGCGGTTGCGGCCACCACCATGGCGACGACCACGAGTGCTGCGGCGGCCACGGCCATGATGACGGCCACGAGTGCTGCTGCGGCCACCATCACGGGGAGTAACGCCCATGAGCTGGACGTTCGTGGTGCTTGCGCTGGTGCTCTTTCTCTTTGCGATCTACATCGGCTTTTTGTGCGGCCAGTGGGCGTGCGAAAAGCGCGTCATCACCAAGCGCGACTACTGGATTGCCAACTTTGCGGGTGCGGCGGCAGTCGTCCTGCTGACCTGGGTGTTTTCGCTGTTCCCGCTGGTGCAGTTTGCGCCGATCGGCTGGCTCGGCGGCTTTATCGCCGGCCTTAAGATGAGCTTTGGCGAGTCTGTCGGTCCGTGGCGCAAGCACGACGAGGTCTTTAATGTCAACAAGGCTCACCGCGCCGCCGCCGACGCGGGCGACGCCGAGGAGCGTCGCCGCGCACGTCGCAATGGCGCGGCCGACCGACAACTCATCTCGGTCACCGATGACAGCAAGCGTGCTGGCAAGCACGCTAAGAAATAGTAAGAAGAGGTAACTATGGCAGAAAACAAAGACGAACAGCTCACCGACGAGGAGCTGGCACAGCTTCAGCTGGCAGAGGAGAACGAGAACGCCGCCGACCGCCTGGTCAAGGAGCTCGGCTGCCCCACGCGCCGTATCCGCCAGTTTGCCGCCCGCGTGCTGCACCTGCTTGCCGAGCGCGATCCGCAGCGCGTCGTGCCCTGCGTGCCCGCGCTGATCGAGGCACTCGACCGCCCCGAGGCTCAGACCCGCTGGGAGGCCCTCGATGCCCTGGCGGCGCTCGCCGCCACCTGCCCCGAGCAGCTGGGCGATGCCTTTGAGGGTGCCGAGACCGCGCTGTTCGACGAGATTTCCTCCACGCTGCGCTATGCCGCCTTCCGCCTGCTGTGCGTGTGGGGTGCCACGAGCGTCGAGCGTTCGCGCGAAGCTTGGCCCATCCTGGACGAGGCCATCCAGTGCTACCACGGCGACCTCGAGTATCGCGACATGCTCGGTTGCCTGTACGAGTTTTGCCAGGGCGAGATCGACGCCGAGGTTGCCGAGAAGCTTGCGCTGCGCCTTAAGTTCGATGCCGAGAACGGTAAGGGCAGCTATCTCAAGGCCCGTTCGAGCGAGATTTGCGAAATGCTTGTTAAACGTTTTGGCCTGGATCTCTCCAAAAAGAAGAAGCGTGCTAGCGTTAAAAAATCTGACGACGCCGAAGACGAGGAGTAACAGATTATGGCGCACGATGTAGTCCTGATTCCCGGTGACGGTATCGGTCCCGAGATTACGCAGGCCATGCGCCGCGTGGTCGAGGCTGCCGGTGTCCAGATCAATTGGAACGTCCAGGAGGCCGGTGCCGGCGTCATGGACGAGTTTGGCACGCCGCTGCCCCAGCACGTGCTCGATGCGGTCGCCGAGACCAAGGTCGCCATCAAGGGTCCCATCACCACGCCGGTCGGCACGGGTTTCCGCAGCGTCAACGTGGCCCTGCGCAAGCACTTCGACCTGTACGCCTGCGTGCGCCCCTGCCTGTCGCAGCCGGGCGACGGATCGCGCTTCCGCGACGTCGACCTGGTCATCGTGCGCGAGAACACCGAGGATCTCTACGCCGGCATCGAGTTCGATGAGGGGGCTGTCGAGGTTGAGGAGCTCTCGCAGCTCGTCGAGCGCTCGGGTCAGAAGACCTTCGCCGCCGATTCCGCCATCTCGATCAAGCCCATCTCCATCGCCAAGAGCCGCCGCATTGTGGAGTACGCCTTTGAGTACGCCCGCCGTTGCGGCCGCAAAAAGGTGACGGCCGTACACAAGGCAAACATCATGAAAGCGACTGACGGCCTGTTCCTGCGCGTTGCGCGCGAGGTGGCCGCCAACTATCCCGAAATCGAGTTCAACGACAAGATCGTCGACGCCACCTGCATGGGCCTGGTCCAGAACCCCAACGACTTCGATGTCCTGGTGCTGCCCAACCTGTACGGCGACATCGTGAGCGACCTGTGCGCCGGCCTGGTAGGCGGCTTAGGCATGGCCCCCGGCTCCAACATCGGTGCTGACTGCGCCATCTTTGAGGCAACGCACGGCTCCGCGCCCGATATCGCTGGCCAGGATATCGCCAACCCCACGGCCGAGATCCTCTCTGCTGCGATGATGCTCGATCACCTGGGCGAGAACGACGCTGCCAATCGCATTCGCGCCGCCGTCTCTGCCACGCTCGACGAGGGCGAGCGGGTTACCGGTGACGTGCGTCGTGCCCAGACCGGCTCCGTCGAGGGCGCCGTGGGCACGCAGGCCTTTGCCGATGCCGTTATCGCGCACCTGGCCTAAGGTATGCACGCTGCAAACGCCTAAATAGTACTTAAGTGTTTGCGTATAACCTAAGAATCAATACGCCCGGCACTCTGTCGGGCGTATTCTATTGAGGACTATGTTTCCTAACAAGGAGTAACCGATATGGGTCTGATTCAAAAGAAGGACGAGAAGGACGAGATCGACGGCATCCAGATCATCGAGCGCGGCGAAGGCCCCGACGGTGATGAGGACGAGAAGATCGACCTGGTCGCCGGCACGTCTGCCGAGCATATTGCCGCCGGCACGACCGCCGAGGAGGAGGACGCTCGCCTGGAGGCAAAGATCGCCGCGGACGCTGCTGACGAGAATCTGATGCCCGAGGAGCAGGATGAGGACGATGACTCCGACGTGGACGACCACGCTTGCAAGCACAAGAAGACGATGATTGCCGCCTTTGTGGTCGCCGTCGTGATCGCTGCCGTGGTCGGCTTCTTTATCGGCAATGGCGGTTTTGGCGGCAAGGGCGTCGGCTCGGCGACCCTGACCGAGGACCAGCTCGATTCGACCGTGGCAAGCTATAGCTACAACGGCAAGAAGAGCGACATCACCGCGCGTGAGGCCATCGAGAGCCAGTATAGCCTCGACACCGTCAAGAACGACGACGGCAACTACACCGCTCCGTCTGCCGATGTTATCCTGTCCTACGTGCGCAACCAGATTCTGCTGGACGCTGCCGAGGACGAGGGCATTACCGTCTCTTCTAAGGAGATGAAGCAGTACGCCGAGGATTCCATTGGCACCTCCGACTACAAGACCATGGCCACGCAGTATGGTGTGTCCAAGGACCAGGCCAAGCAGATCGTCCGCCAGTCCGCGACGCTGCAGAAGCTCTACAAAAAGAAGGTGGGCGACAGCTCCGCAAGCATGCCGACCGCCCCGACCGAGCCTGCTGACGGCAACGAGGAGACCGCGAGCAAGGACTACGCCGACTACATCATCAACCTTGCCGGTGACGAGTGGGATAGCGAGAAGGGCACCTGGAAGGACGCCGATGGCACCTACGCTAAAGCCTTTGCCGACGATGCCTTTACGGCCGATAGCGCTACCTATAAGCAGGCCATGACCGCCTACTACACCGCCTACCAGCAGTACTCTTCGCAGGCTTCGAGCGCCAGCTCCAAGTGGACCGAGTATGCTAACGGCCTGTACGCCAAGGCCAACATCAGCATCTACGGGCTGTTTGCGTAAGGTTTGCCTGAGCCGCCGAGCGCGTAGCTGAAATATCTGAATAGCCCGCTAGAACGGATGTTGTTCTAGCGGGCTATTTGCGTTTAGGCGCTGGTGGCTAAATTATGGCTATTCATCTTTAAGTCCAAAAAGGCTATCGGCTTCATCGTCGGATATATATTCCAGTACATCGCCCGGTTGGCAGTCGAGTGCCCGGCATATCGCGTCAAGAGTTGAAAAGCGCACGGCAGAAACCTTGCCCGTCTTGATGCGCGACATATTGACCTGGGAGATGCCCACGCGTTCCGCAAGCTCTTTGGATGAGATCTTGCGTTCGGCAAGCATGCGGTCGAGCCGAAGAATAATCATGGATTCCCCCTAGAGCAACTCGTCATCTTGTTTTTGCAGGATATACCCGTAGCGGAAGATGCTGGCAATCAGGCAAATAATCAGGCCTGCAAAGAGCATGGAGGGCTCGAATAACTGGCCGACGAACGCATCGGTAAAGCTGCCGCCAAATCCCGAGAGTATCATTCCCGTGATTACGGCGCCAAGAAGCCTCACGGCAACGCCGCCGATAAGGAATAAATGTCCTACTCGACGAAGTGTCTGGTTACATTCAAGGTCAAAGGGCCTGCCTTCCTTTTCAATGTTGAAGAAAAGCCTGCGCACGCTTATCGCGATGGTAAGCGCGAGGCATGTCATCAAGAGGCTCCCTATGGCAGTGTGACCATCGTGTGCGACGAGCATAAGTGGGGCCTGCGCATCGGTACCGACGATAGCAAGGCACGGCCCTTCGCCGGCTTGAAGTTCTACGGATTGGAGACACGAGCCTTGGGAGAGGCCAGGCAATATGAGTAGAAGGTCAATCGCAATGACTGCGAGGAGCCCCAGAGCGAGCGCGGTGGTAATGCAGATCGTGGCCCATTTGCAGATGCGAGCGAGCTTCCTCAGTTTGGCTACCGTCTGTTCGCGGCTGATGGTTTCATTCGATAAAGACGCGTTTCGATGGACCATAACCCCTCCAATCGGCGTTTTGGATGATACTTGTATCTTATCAGAATTAACGATAAACGATAAATAATTACGGATAGTGAGCAAGTAATGATTGAAAACGATTAGCGTGAGCTATTAGCTCGTTTTGGATGCCGGAGTTTGGCGCGCGGGGGATGAGGATAAATGCCAAAACTTCCTGTGATCGCACAAGTGCTTCATCGGGTTCCCTAATTCATCTGGGAAAACAACTGCAAACGATTGCAAGTAACCGGTGAACGGTCGAAAACTACCGTTCACCGATAATCTCAAAACTGGTTCTAACTGGTATTAAGTCAAAAAGACCAATTCACATATCTTCACAATGACCTGCAATTTTTCTACACGCTATTTTTAGCCGCCCTGCGTTGTTTAGACACAGGAAAAGATCCGATCTTTTGCCAAAACATTTCGAAACGGTTTCAAAACCGCAGGTAGAAGTGTTAACGACCGGTAAACGGTCGATTTATCACCGTGAGCGGTGCAAAAACGTTTTACCGTATGAATCAACGAAAGCGACCTCTTTTGGGGTGATATAGTGACAACAACACGTCACGTGGTTACTACCAGTTTAGAAACCACTGGTCTTCAAAGAAGGCTTTCTAAGAAGCTTTAAGGGCGAGCGCCCGCTGGCTTCCGAAAATCATCGGACTCAGATTGTACACACCTTCGGAAGGGAAATTTGAATGGTTGGCTTTATTCTTACCGGTCATGGACAGTTCGCACCCGGCCTTGCAAGCGCTATCGCTATGGTTGCCGGCGACCAGCCTGCTTTTACCGTCGTTCCTTTTGAGGGCGACCAGGCTGCATCCTACGGTGAGGATCTCCGCGCCGCTATTACCGCCATGCGCGAGGAGTGCGATGGCGTGCTCGTCTTTACCGACCTGCTTGGCGGCACCCCGTTCAACCAGTCGATGATGATTGCCCAGGATGTCGACAACGTCGAGGTTCTGACTGGCACCAACCTTCCCATGGTTATTGAGCTTCTGTTCCTCCGCGGCAATGCCACGCTCGCCGAGCTTGGCGAGCAGGCCGTGACCGTTGGCCAGACGGGCGTCACCGCCCAGACGGTCGCATCCGTTGCCGGCACCGAGGAAGAGGATATCTTCGGCGACGAGGACGGCATCTAATGGCCGATTTCGGAGCCAACGTCCTGAGCTCCTCGGTCGCCCTTTTAGGCCTGCTTGTCATCATGGGCTTGATTTACACCATCTGGTCGCAAATCAACATGAAGAAGAAGCAGAAGTACTTCAAGGAGCTGCACACCGAGCTCAAGCCGGGTCAGGAGGTTCTTTTCGCCGGCGGTATCTACGGAACCGTCAAAGGCATCGAAGGCGAGAAGGTCCAGATCAAAGTCCGATCCGGAGCCGTCGTAGATGTTTCGCGTTACGCGATTCAGGAGATCAAGTAACTGTCGTCAGCAAATATCGAAAGGAAGCTGATCAACATGGCAGAACCCAACATTCTTCTTACCCGCATCGATAACCGACTGGTTCATGGTCAGGTTGCCACCCAGTGGAACTCCACTCTGGGCTCCAACCTCATCCTCGTCGCCAACGACGACGTGGCGTCCAACACCATGCGCCAGAACCTCATGAAGATGGCCGCTCCCGCCGGCGTCGCTACGCGTTTCTTCTCCCTGCAGAAGACCATCGACGTCATTGGCAAGGCGAGCCCGCGCCAGAAGATCTTCATCGTGGCCGAAACACCGGAAGACGTGCTTACGCTCGTCAAGGGCGGTGTGCCTATAAAGAAGGTAAACATCGGCAACATGCACATGTCGGAAGGAAAGCGCCAAGTCGCCACCTCCGTCGCAGTTAACGACGAGGATGTCGCTGCGTTTAAAGAGCTGCAGGAATTGGGGGTGGAGTTGGAGATCAGGCGCGTTCCGAGCACGCCTGTTGAGGACACGAGCAAGCTCTTCTCGTAATCCTCGTGATCCACGTTGTCAGGAGTGAAACCCTGACGTTCTGTACGTGATATCCAAAGTGCGTACATACATTTTGAAAGGAGGAGCAAGATGGAATACTCGATCATCCAGATCGCTCTGGTCTTCGTTGTTACGTTCATCGCGGCAATCGACCAGTTTGACTTCCTCGAGTCTCTCTATCAGCCCATCGTCACCGGCGCCGTCATCGGTCTTATCCTTGGCGACCTCAACACCGGTCTTCTCGTGGGTGGTACCTATCAGCTCATGACGATCGGCAACATGCCGATCGGAGGCGCTCAGCCGCCTAACGCCGTCATCGGCGGCATCATGGCAGCCATTCTCGCTATCGCCACGGGCCTCGAGCCCAACGCGGCAGTCGGCCTCGCCATTCCGTTCGCTCTGCTTGGCCAGCTTGGCGTTACCCTGGTCTTCACGCTTATGTCCCCGCTTATGTCCACGGCCGATAACATGGCTCACAACGCGGACACCAAGGGCATCGAGCGCCTGAACTACTTCGCCATGGCTCTGCTCGGCCTGATCTTCGCTGTCGTCGTCACCCTGTTCTTCATCGCTGGCGCCACCATCGGTCAGACCATCGCTTCTGCCATCCCGACTTGGCTGCAGACCGGTCTGTCCGCTGCAGGCGGCATGATGCGCTTCGTCGGCTTCGCCGTCCTGCTCAAGGTTATGATGAACCGCGATATGTGGGGCTTCTTCCTCATGGGCTTTGGCCTCGCGCTCATCACCGTTGCCAACGATTCGCTGGCAACCCCTGCTCTGCTCATCCTCGCTCTCATCGGCTTCGGCATCGCTTTCTGGGACTTCCAGCAGCAGACCGAGCTGAAGGGTGCAGCTGTTTCTGACGGAGGTGACTTCGAAGATGGCATCTAATGAGTATGTGATCCCGGAGCACTACGAGGATCTCACTCCTGCTCCGCAGCTCGACCAGAAGACCCTCAACAAGATGGCTTGGCGCTCCTGCTTCCTGCAGGCATCGTTCAACTACGAGCGCATGCAGGCCGCTGGCTGGCTTTACTCCATCATCCCCGGTCTGGAGAAGATCCACACCAACAAGAACGACCTCGCGGCTTCCATGAGTCACAACCTGGAGTTCTTCAACACCCACCCGTTCCTTGTCACCTTTGTTATGGGCATTGTGCTTTCGCTCGAGCAGAACAAGGTTGACATCCCCACGATCCGCGCCGTCCGCGTCGCCGCAATGGGCCCGCTCGGTGGTATCGGTGACGCCCTGTTCTGGCTGACGCTTGTGCCTATCACGGCCGGCATCACCTCTAACATGGCCATCAACGGCAACGCCGCTGCACCGATCATCTTCCTGGTGATCTTTAACGTCGTCCAGTTCGCTCTGCGCTTCTGGCTCATGAACTGGTCCTACAAGCTTGGCACCAGCGCTATTGACGCTCTGACCGCCAACATGCAGGCCTTCACGCGTGCCGCTTCCATCATGGGCGTCTTCGTCGTCGGTTGCCTGGTCGTCACCATGGGTGGCACCCAGATCAACCTCCAGATCCCCAACGGCACCACCCGTGGCCTCTCCGCTACTACCGTGATCGTCTCCGAGAAGGAGGCCGAGAACTTCACCGGTATGGAGGGCATCGATACCGAGACCGCTGAGGCCGGTACCATCGCCATGACCGATGAGGACGGCAACGCCCTCACCGCTTCCGATGCCGACGGCAACGCTGTCGAGTGCGGCGTCACCGATCTGGGCAACGGCATGGAGTCCGTTACCTACGGCACCGTTACCGAGGATCCGGTCAACTTCTCTGTTGCCGACACCCTCAACACCATCGTCCCGAAGCTCGTCCCGCTTATGCTTACGCTGCTGCTTTACTACATGTTCGCTAAGCACAGCTGGACCCCGACCAAGGGCATTCTCCTGCTCTTCGTCCTTGGCATCCTGGGCGCTGGCCCGCTTGGTCTCTGGCCGAGCATCTGGTAAGGCTCTAGCTTGAGGGGTGTGTCCCTACGCGGCTCACACCCCGACCCCTTAAGCCATGTGTATGTTAAAAGCCGCGCGCTCTTTCGAGCACGCGGCTTTTGTTTTCTTGATGATTCGGTGTTGCAGACTGATAATGCTTAACACCCTAGGTAGTTAGCCGAATTCGAGCAAAAGGGAGGATAGGATGGCGATCGGAGCGCGTAAGCAACCGCTGTACGATCAGCTGGTCGATATTCTGACCGAAAAGATCGACCATGAATATCGCGCCGGTGACATGATTCCTTCCGAGCGCGAACTTTCGGAGCGCTATGGTCTCTCTCGCACTACGGTACGCCTGGCTCTGCAGGAACTGGAGCGTTTAGGACTGGTGGTTCGGCAGCACGGTCGCGGTACCTTTGTGACCGACCGTTCGGCAAAAGCAACCAATCTTATGCAGTCCTACAGCTTTACCGAGCAGATGCGCGCGATGGGTCGCGACCCCGAGACCACGATTCTCGAGTTTTGCGAGATGGAGGCCGATAAGAATCTGGCCGAGCATATGGGATTGCGTATCGGTGATCGCATTTTTAAGCTTAAGCGCCTTCGTTCTGCCGATAACATGCCCATGATGGTCGAACGCAGCTATCTACCGGTTCGTCAATTTCTGTCCCTAAAGCGACCACTGCTGGAGCGTAAGCCGCTTTACGATGTGATTGAGCAAGACTTTCAGCAAAAGATTCGCGTGGCCGAAGAGGAGTTCTATGCGAGCATAGCCCGTCCCACCGACGCCCACTTTTTGGGAATTGTCGAGGGCTCGCCTGTGCTCGATTTGGTCAGGACTACGTATAACGAGTCAAACGAGGTTGTGGAGTATACACTCTCGGTTGCTCGTGCCGATCAGTTTAAATACAAGGTTTACCACCAGCGTAGCAACTAGTGTCCGCATCGTTTCCATATGATGATTCTTTGCATTTAACTGGTTACTACCAGATAACCAACCGAAGTGTATAATTGCACGTCAGAGGATTACTTCTAGAGAGAGGTATTAGAAATGTTCGAGAAGAGTGTCGAGGAGCTCACCGAGCTCGGCGCCCAGATCACCACGGCCGAGATTGCTCAGCAGCCCGAGCTTTGGCGTGATACGCTCAACATCTATCGCGAGAACAAGGAGGCCATCGAGGCCTTCCTGGCCGAGGCTCGCGCTATGGGCGAGGGTCGTCTGTCCGTTGTCTTCACCGGTGCCGGTACGTCCGACTACGTTGGCGATACCTGCGCCCCGTACCTGCGTCACGCTGGCAACACTGATCTCTACGACTTTAAGCCCATCGCCACGACCGACATCGTGAGCGCTCCGCGCGACTTCCTGCGCGCCGAGGATCCCACGCTCGTGGTTTCCTTTGCCCGCTCTGGCAACAGCCCCGAGAGCCTTGCCGCCGTTGCCGTTGCCAAGGAGCTCGTCCACAACGTCAAGTTCCTCAACATCACCTGCGCTCCCGAGGGCAAGCTCGCCGTCGAGTCTGCCGATGATCCCAATGCGCTGACGCTGCTCATTCCGCGCGCCAACGACAAGGGCTTCGCCATGACCGGTTCTTATTCCTGCATGACCCTGCTCTCCACCCTTATTTTCGACACTGCCTCTGACGAGCAGAAGGCCGAGTGGGTCGAGACCATCGCCAAGATGGGCGAGGAGGTTATCGCTCGCGAGTCCGAGGTCGCCGATTACCTCGCTGGCGACTTCAACCGCGTGACCTACCTGGGCTCCGGCTCCTTTGGCGGCCTTGCTCAGGAGAGCCAGCTTAAGATTCTCGAGCTTGCTCACGGCCTGGTTGCCACTTCTTACGACACTTCCATGGGCTATCGTCACGGACCCAAGTCCTTCGTCGACGATAAGACGCTCGTCTTCGTGTTCGTCAACAACGACGCCTACACCCGTCAGTACGACATCGACATCCTCAACGAGATCGGTGGCGACAAGATCGCTCAGCACACCGTCGCCGTTCAGCAGGAAGGTGCCACCGTCTATGAGGGTGAGTCCTTCACCTTTAAGGGCTACGAGGCACTTCCCGAGGGCTACCTTGCTCTGCCGTTCGTGATGTTTGCCCAGGCTATCAGCCTGCTCAACTCCGTGCGCGTGGGCAACACGCCCGATACGCCGAGCCCCACCGGCACGGTCAACCGCGTGGTTAAGGGCGTGACGATTCACCCCTTCACCGCTTAATCGCGTCCCCCTGTAAGGGCGCCCGTCCGCTCATAACGGCGGGCGGGCGCTTTTTGTTTTACGTGTGCTGGGTATAAGCATCACCACAGTCAACTGCTTTAGAAGCAAGGAGTGCATATGAGCACGTACGCAATTAAGGCTGACAAGTTCTTCTTGCCGGCAGGCCCGCAACTGGGCGGCTATCTTATGGTCGAGGATGGCGTCTTTGGCGCCTGGCAGGCCGACGAGCCCTCTTGCGAGATTAAGGACTACACGGGATCGTGGATTGCGCCGGGTATGGTCGATACTCACATCCACGGCTTCTACAACCACTCAACTACCGATAACGATCCCGAGGGCATCGATATCAGCTCGACCGAGCTCGCCCGTCGCGGTACCACCAGCTGGCTGCCCACGACGTTCACCGATGGCGTCGAGCAGATCAAGGACGCCTGCGCCGCTATCGCTCAGGCGGACGAGGGCCGCGGCCCCGACTTCTGCGGTGCACGCATTCAGGGCATCTACCTGGAGGGCCCCTTCTTTACCATGAAGCATGTGGGCGCGCAGAACCCCGCTTATCTGATTGACCCCTCTGAGGAGGTCTTCGACCAGTGGCAGGAGGCTGCGGGTGGTCGCATCGTTAAGAGCGCCATGGCGGCCGAGCGCGACGGTGCCGCTGCTTATGCGGCTGCGCTGAACGCCAAGGGCGTGGTGACCAGCATCGGTCACTCCGACGCCACCTATGATGAGTGCATCGCCGCCATCAACGCCGGTGCCAGCTGCTTTACGCATACCTATAACGGCCAGCGCGGGCTGCATCACCGCGAGCCCGGTGTCGTGGGTGCTGCCATGTCCACGCCTGAGACCTACGCCGAGATCATCTGTGACGGCAAGCACGTAAACCCTGCCGCCATCAAGGCGCTGCTGCAGACAAAGGGCTGGCAGCACACGGTGCTCATCACCGACTGCCTGGGTTGCGGTGGCATGCCCGAGGGCAGCTACACCAGTGGTGGTATGGACGTCATCATGAAGGACAACCTGTGCTGGCTCGCCGACGGCAAGAGCATTGCCGGCTCGGTGCTCACGCTTGCCCAGGGCGTCAAGAACATCGTCGACTGGGGCATCGCCAGCGCCGATATCGCCATTCGCATGGCAACCGAGGTGCCGGCACGCTCCGCGCACATCGAGGGTAAGTGCGGCAGCATCATGCCGGGTCGCGACGCCGACTTTGTCGTGTTCGACCATGAGCTCACCCTCGTCGAGACGTATGTTGGCGGCCAGAGCGTCGGCAACGCCTTTACCGAGTAACGATAGAAAAAGACGGCGGGCCCGAATCTGCTCGGACCCGCCGTATGGGTTAAACGCTCAAAAGCACCTTCACAGTTACAGTTTGTTGGCGATCTTCTTTGCCGTGCGCTTAACGCCGGCCACCAGACCTCCCGCAGGATGCTCCTTCTCGTATGCTAGGCGCTTCTCGCGCTTGGCATACTCTTCGACGATGATGTCGCCATACTCGTCTTCGATCTTGTCGAAGAAGTCGACGGCGCCCTTAATTTCCTCAGCGGTCGGGTGTCCCTTTTGGACACCGCCGGCGAGTTTGAACGGTCCCCACGTATCAAAGCCTGGGCAGCCGTAGACGCCCATAAAGATAGCCTGCCTCATGCGGCAGATGCCATCGATATCCTTGCCGTACCATTTGTTCTTGCCACCGTAGGTCATAAGGCCAAACACCTTGTCCTGCGGCTGCAGCACGTTCGTGAGCACGCGTGCCATGTCCTTGTCGATCTCGGAGTAATAGATGCCCGTGGCGACACCGATCAGATGATATTCGTGCAGGTCGGGGTACTCGTTTTTACCGAGCGCCTTGACGTCGAGGGTATCGATCTCGGGGTGTGCCTCGACGATGGCGTCCACGAGCTTTTTCGTATTGCCGTGATGGCGCGAGGCGTAGAGGATGATGGTTCGCATAAGAAGGCCTTTCAGCTGTAATTGCATCAATGTCTGTATGGTACCCCGTTACATGGCTGGGATACCGGACGCATCGATGAACGTGCGGGTTTGTCCTTTGGTTAGGGCCGAGACGGGTACTTGCGAGCAAAAAGCAGTTGTTCGAAAGGATGGGCAATGGAATACGCTCTCTCCAACGATTCGATTTCTATTAAGGTGTCCACGGCTGGTGGCTCGTTTACCTCGATCGAGGCCGGAGGTCGCGAGTATCTGTGGCAGGGCGATCCCGCCGTGTGGTCCGGCCAGGCACCGATTTGCTTCCCGATTTGCGGAGGCTTGCGCGACAACAACGCCATGACGTTTGCCGGGCATCATGTAAAGCTCGCTCGCCATGGGTTTGCGCGCAAACAGGAGTGGAAGCTGCTGAGCCAGAGCGAGAACGAGCTGGCGATGTGCCTGGCTTCGGAGGATAACGCCGCGCTGCTGAGCGATTATCCGTATCCGTTTAAGCTTGTCGCCCGCTATACGCTCGAGGACGCTGCTGTGCGCGTTTCCTACGAGGTCACCAACGAGGGCACCGAGGACATGCCGTTCTTTATTGGCGGTCATCCCGGCTTTAGGTGTCCGCTCGATGAGGGCGAGGCCTATACGGACTACGAGCTGCGCTTTGAGAAGGACGAGGCTGCTGAGCTTTGCACTGCCGTCCCCTCGACTGGCTTGATTGACGTGACCAATCGCTCCAAGAACCCCATGGTGGGAAAGACGCTGCCCCTGTCGCACGAGCTCTTCGATTTTGCGGAGACCATCTTTGACGTGCTCGAGAGCCGTCGGGTCACGCTTTCCAAAAAGGGCGAGGACAAGGGCGTCCGCCTGAGCTTTGAGGGCTTCCCATATCTCATTGTGTGGAGCAAGCCCGAGGGCGATTTTGTGGCGGTTGAGCCCTGGGGCGGCCTTTCGACCTGCTCCGATGAGGACGACGTGCTTGAGCATAAGCGCGGCTGCCTTGTCGCCAAGCCCAAGGAGACCGTCGTTCGCTCGTTCACGATTGAGATTCTGTAATTCCGTTTTGTCGACTCGTATCGCGAGGCACAAGGAGCCTGCGAGATAAGGAGCTAAAAATGATCCTCACCGTTACGATGAACCCGTCTGTCGATACGCGCTATCAGCTCGATGAGCTCATTATCGACGACGTCAACCGTGTGACGCCCGAAAAGACCGCCGGCGGCAAGGGCCTCAACGTGGCCCGCGTGCTGGGTCAGCTGGGCGACGACGTTGTGGCAACCGGTCTGCTCGGCGGCCACATGGGCGCCTACATGGCTGAGCTCATGGACGCCAACGGTATTAACAACGACTTTGTGCCCATCAAGGGCGAGACTCGAATTTGCCTCAACATTCTCCACGCCGGCAACCAGACCGAGCTGCTCGAGAGTGGCCCGACAATTGCCCCCGAGGAACTCGATGCCTTTACCGCCAAGTTTACTGAGCTTGCGGGCAAGGCCGACGTCGTCACCATTTCGGGTTCTCTGCCCCGCGGTGTCGAGGCGGACTACTATGCCAAGATCACGGGCATTGCCGAGAACGCCGGCGCCAAGGTGCTGCTCGATACCTCGGGTGCTTCGCTCGAGGCCGCCCTTAAGTCCGAAATTAAGCCCGAGCTGGTCAAGCCTAACCTGACCGAGATCAACGGCCTTCTGGGCACGAGCTTTACCACCGACGATGTGGACGAGCTCCGCGCCGCGCTCGCCTCTGATGCCCGCTTCTCCGATATCCCCTGGGTCGTCGTGTCCATGGGCGCTGCCGGCTCCGTTGGCTTCCACAATGGCCGTGCGTTCCGCGCAAAGACGCCCGATATCCCTGCCGTTAACGCAACGGGCTCTGGTGACTCCACTATCGCAGGCTTCGCGCATGCCATCGCTGCCGGCGCAGACGACGAGACGGTGCTGCGTACCGCCAACACTTGCGGCAAGCTCAACGCCATGGATCCTATGACCGGCCATCTGGTCATGGACCGTTGGGACGAGGTCTACAACGGCGTTGTCGTGACCGAGCTGTAAGGGCTTGGGCGTCGGTCCCGGCATCGATTGCTAGCTCATGTCGACGACAAGTGCGATAGCATTATGCTGGGGCGCGACGCCGACGTTGTCGTGTTCAATCCCGACCTTACCCTGGTCGAGGCGTATGTGGGTGGCAACAGCGTCGGTAACGCGTTTGCCGAGTGGCCGCCAAAGAAGCGATCCGAGAGGGGATTTAGATGATTTACGGTGCATTGGGCGATATCGAGGAGTACCGCGGAATGCTCAAGGGCCTCGACGTGCTGATCGACTGGCTCGAGGAGAACGATCCGGCGGAGCTCGAGGTCGGCAGCCATCCGATTCTGGGCGACAAGGTCTTTGCGAACGTCATGGCTCCCACGACGCGTCCCGAGGCCGAGGCTCACTACGAGACGCATCAGCGCTATCACGACCTGCAGATCGACATTGAGGGTCGCGAGGCCTTTAAGGTTGCCACGGGCAGCCTGACGCTGGTCCAGGAGTTTGACGAGAAGGACGACTACGACCTGGTCGATTCAGACGCCTCGATTGCCGGCGATCTTGCCGACGACAAGTTCGCGCTGTTCGTTGCCGGCGAGCCTCACATGCCCACGCTCGAGTTCCCGGGCGATGGCGCACAGCCGGTCAAGAAGATCTGCTTTAAGCTACTTGCAGATGCTTACTGGGAAGAGTAACGAACTGCTCGTGAGCTAGCGTGATTTCCCTTGGGGAACGCGTTTGAGCCCCGCTGATCGCGGTCCCCTTGGGGATTGCGGTTGGCGGGGCTTGTTGTTGAGTAGGGGAGTTGCCGACGGCGTTGTGCTTGGATTGGCGGATGCGCGCTCGAAATCGGCAACAAAAAAGCCGCCCGAAGGCGGCTATCTTGTGCAATGGAGCCAGCGACCGGGCTCGAACCGGTGACCCCCGCTTTACGAGAGCGGTGCTCTACCAACTGAGCTACGCTGGCGGCCATGTGATGACGCAACTGAGGCGTCAACGGCTGTCTATGATACGGGACATCGCAAATCCGCGCAAGTGTTCTGACGGCTTTTCTCACTTTAAATGCACTAATATTGGAGACGTGATGTCTTGCTCTTACGGGTCTCAAACAGAATGGG
The DNA here is from genome assembly GCA_900549555.1 of uncultured Collinsella sp. GTDB lineage: Bacteria > Actinomycetota > Coriobacteriia > Coriobacteriales > Coriobacteriaceae > Collinsella. The sequence continues at coordinate 42,817 of UROO01000006.1, forward strand.
GTGGCGATGGCTCAACCCAAGATTCTTCTCACACGCATCGATGACCGGTTTATTTACGGGCAAGACGTTGAGCTGTGGAACGAAGTCGTGGGTTCCAACCTTGTTTTAATCGTCAACGATGAGATTGCGGCTGATTCGCGCAAGTGGGCCCCTATGAGGGCTGTCTCTTATACACATCTGACGCTGCCGACGAACTCTAGGGTGTAG